>JAISZQ010000034.1 GCA_031269165.1 Spirochaetaceae bacterium | reverse complement strand
CAAAGGGGAAAATGACAAAGCGATAGCGGACTATAATCAGGCGTTGCGGATCAACCCCAATTATGCAGAAGTGTACTATAACCGGGGCTACGCCTACGCTATGAAAAAGGATTACGCCCGTGCTCGTGCAGACTGGGAGAAGGCGTTGCAACTCGATCCCAACGATGCCGATGCGCGGGGTAATCTTGAAGTCCTGCGAAAGCAGGGGTATTAAAAGATGGAGACAGGAGGACATCATGGGATAGAAACAGCATAAGAAGACGACACATACAGATTCCGGCGGCTGGTTGATAGGCACCCAGCCGTGACGGAACAGCGGATTAGTGGATGCCCTGCGTGGCATTCAACAGTGTTTCTCCGCAAAAAGGAGCGGAGGGATAGAAGGCGGGGCGTAGGCTTGCGCCAGAATTGATTTTATAGAGGAGAAACGGTATGGATGAAAAATTATTATTATTAGCCAGCGCTATTTTTGACTTCTTTAAGAATAAGTGGAAAAACTCATGGTCGTCCAATAGTGGAAAAACTGCAACAAACGGTAACGCGCCGGCATCCGACACGGGAAATGCCACAGCAACCAATAAAGGGGTCGTGTTTGGCGGTAATCCCACAGTCAATAACACATACAATAACACATACAATTTCTCAAGCAATATCACAATCAATATGATCAAGGCAGACACGGCATCGTCGCAATTCAGCCGGGGCATAGAAAATAAGATCATTGCAAAAGACGAAGAGAGCGGTTTTTACTTGGCGATTCACAGGGACCCAAAGAAATCTGAGTATTTAGCGATAGGTTTTTTTGCCTATTGTTCTTTCGGGGACAAAAAAAACCTCCCCATCTGGGTAGGCTTCCAGCCACAAGAACACTTCACGGATAACACCTCGGAGAACATGACATTCAGTATAGAACTGCTGAGTCGTCAAACATGGCTGAAAGCCGACTTTACACACACCAAACTGGAGGAGTGCGGCTATAAGGGAAAAGGCAAGGACGATGGTAAAGACGCCGCTTATTACAAATTCTTTAACGGGTTGACGCTTGAAACAGACGCCGAAGTTTTATACGAGCGCGTCCGAGATGAATTGCAGAACATAGGAGAGCGGCTGTCGTAACCCAAAACCGGGGCGTGCCTATTATTACAAAGGGGATTACGCCCGCGCCCGCGCCCGCGCCCGCGCGGACTGGGAGAAGGCGTTGCAACTCAATCCCAATGACGCCGGTGCGCGGAGTAATCTTGAAGCCCTGCGGGACAGGGGGTATTAAAAGATGGAGACAGGAGGACATCATGGGATAGAAACAGCATAAGAAGACGACACATACAGATTCCGGCGGCTGGCTGATGGGCAGCCAGTCGTGACGGAACAGCGGATTCGCGGATGCCCTGCGTGGCATTCAACAGTGTCTCTCCGCAAAAAAGGAAAGCGGGGGACAAACAATGAGGAGAACAATGAAATGAAGAAAGAAATGAAAATGTGCAGTATACAGGGAAAAGGTAAGATGATTGTTGCCATTGCTTTTGTATATCTTGTAGTTTTAGGCGTTTCTGTATTTGCAATGGGTTCTACCCAAAGCGGTTCAGGAGAATACAAACAGTTTAACTACCAGGATGGCGGTATCAACAGAAGTGTGAGGAGCGAATATATCGGTTACTATTTGAAAGAATTTTCCATAAAAGCTAATGGTACGGTTTTGGTAGTCAAAGGAAATTTTCGCCCATGGAATGGCGAATTCACCGGGTGGGAAGATCTTGGCGAAGAAAGAATCCCTTATGGTAATACTCTTGATTCAAGATATGTCTTGGAAGGCGCTGCCGAGGGTGTGTCTTTCATAAATGTTACACAGATAAATGGTTCAACTGTGATATTAGAAGCAACCCCGGATAATAATGGCAATTATTGGTGGTGGACGACAAATGGTACTATACAGTTTTTTCAAAATGTTTGGGTGGTACACTAATTGTCAATTTAGCGGTTCGTAAACAGCATGGGCAAACCGGACAGGCGCGCTTGTCCGGTTCACTCTGATTGTTGTCCGTGCGCCGCTACGGAAACAAACAAATGTGCCGGCGGGCATAAACGTGCGCGGAGAGGTCCGCGAAGGAGTTCTCTTATGAGAAAAAGAACACTTTTTCTATTCGGCATTGCCGTCATGGGGACGGCAATATTCACCAAAACCGTCTCTGCGCAGGAGCAGACGAATTAAGGAGGTCGTTATGTTTTGTACAAATTGCGGCGCAAAGATCGCCGCCAACGCGATGTTTCGGTCTGGATGTGGCGTGTCCGTGCCGGCCAACAGGTTACATTTTTTGGAGGAAGGAATGAACAAGAAAACGGTGTATTTGGTATTGTCTCTTTTGGTTTATGGACTTTTCTCTGTCCATGATGTTATCGCGCAGAATTGGTCTTCGGCTATCGAAGTTACCCCGCAACAATTAAGTGAGGAATATCAAGCGAATCCATTTCAAGCGGATAGTAAGTATAATGGAAAACAATTAAAAATGACTGGAGTAATTACTTCTATGATGGGCGGTTCTCCACCGATTATTTTTTTAGGTACGGGAAGCTTTTATGATATTATGATTTCTATAGCGAACTCAGAACAAAATAAATTAGTCAATTTGTCCATGGGACAACGAATAACAATGACGGGAATTTGTACCGGAGGAGATAGTACGGGTATGATATTTTTAAACGAGGGGGTAATAGTAACCCCAAATCCGCAGACATCAGCCCCTCCTCCCGCAACTTCACGGCCCGCGCCGCAAGCGTCCGCGCCGTCTTCATGGCAAAATAGTTTTCAAGCGACTCACAGAGTAATAACAAATGATGGAACGAACCTGCGCCTGCGTAATAGTCCTGGACTTAACGGGCAACAAATAGGCTTATTGGATTATGGCTCTTATGTTAAGGTTTTAGAAATAGGCGTACAAGCGGTTGACGGGGACGGTTATCGCGGTAATTGGATGCGTGTTTCCACGCCTGATGGCAGAACAGGATGGTGTTTTGGAGCATACCTGCAGGACGTAACGAACAATTAAAATCACCCGTTCCGGCGGCTGGCTGCGCGGAGACGAAGCAATCCAGAGGGGGAAGGCCCTCACCCTAGATTGCTTCGACCGCTCTAATGAGCGGCCCGCTCGCAATGACGAGGGGGCCGCAATGACGGGGGGGAACAAACAATGGTGTTATCCGCGCCGCAGGAACAAAAAACATTCTTGCTTATGCGGTTGGAAATATAAATTTTGCCGGCGGGCATAAACGTGCGCGGAGAGGTCCGCGAAGGAGTTGTATTATGAGAAAAAGAACACTTTTTCTATTCGGCATTGTCGTCATGGGGGCGGCAATATTCACCCAAACCGTCTCTGCACAGGAGCAGACAAATTAAGGAGGTAGTTATGTTTTGTACAAATTGCGGCGCACAGATCGCCGCCAACGCGAAGTTTTGTTCTGGATGTGGCGCGACGGCAAATGCACAGGCTACGCCGCAGTCTGCAACGCCGGTAAATACACCCCCGTTGCAGGCGGTTCCGGCACAGCCTGAACCAGCCGTGCTGGTAGTGCCGCAGTCCGTACCGCCGGTATACCAGCCGCCGGTACCATCGGCTACCCAGCAGCAGATCAATGTGCCGCCGCAACCGCACTACGCAGTGGACGGTACTGCCACTCCTGCCGTGGAACAAAAGAAAGGCGCGGAGAAAACTATGGACAAGAAAACAATTGGTTGGGTCATGGTTGTCATTGGTGTCATTGGCTGCATCGCAACGTTGATAACGTATTTAGGGGCTTTGAGTTGGATTGCTATTGCGCTTACGCTGTTTGGAGGGTACCTCATTAGAGCCGGCAAGATCAAACTTGAAGAAGGCGAAACAGCAATGTTTACCGGTTGGGCGTTTGCGGGCGAAGGCGGGGTACTCAAATACGGGTCAAAAGCACAGATACGCATCGTTGTTACCAATAAAAGAATACTGCTTAGCTCAGGGGTTGCAACCGAAGAGGCGTTAACCATTGAATTTTCATCCGTTACCAACGTTGTGCTTATTGAACCGCTCTCGATTCGTATTGACTTTAATTCGGATAAATCAATACGGCTCCAGTTTGGAGCGGGAAGACGGGGAAAATTCGTTGAATCGCTTAAACGGAATAATATACACGTCTCCTAATGTTATTAATGGGAGGAAGGAGTTATATATGAGAAAAAGAACACTTTTTCTATTCGGCATTGCCGTCATGGGGGCGGCAATATTCACCCAAACCGTCTCGGCGCAGGAGCAGACGAGTTAAGGAGGTAATTATGTTTTGCAAAAATTGCGGCGCAGAGATCGCCGCCAACGCGAAGTTTTGTTCTGGATGTGGTGCGACGGTAAATGCACAGGTTGCGCCACAGTCCGCAACGCCGGTAAATGCGTCCCCGTTGCAGGCGGTTCCGGCACAGCCTGAACCAGCCGTGCCGGTAGTGCCGCAGTCCGCACCGCCGGTATACCCGATACAGCCGGCCCCTCGGCAACAGATCAACGTGCCGCCGCAACCGGCTGTTCCCGAAAAAACGGCTGAAGCAAGCGGTGAAAGAACGAGTCCAAATAGGCAGGGGTCGGCGATTTTTCAACCAGCGATGCCCCCTCAAGGCCAGCCGGGCGACAGTAATAAGCTGGCGGTACTATTTTTCCTCGTGTTCCTTGTTTTAATTACCATGCCTGGATTAATGTATTGGTTTTGGAATGTTACCTATTCATCCCCTTCCGCAGACGTTTATGGTTTTTTTGACCTTCTTCAATTCGTCGGTTATGTTTTTGGTATCGTTGCCTGCGTAAGATTGAAGAATGTTAATCGCGGAATAAAGATCGCGGCACTGGTATTGTTTGCCGTCAATGCTGTTATCCAAGCATACTATTTTTTCTTGAACTTTTTATGACGCAACGGCAAAGGTACTCGGTTCCCATTAGCGGTTCGTAAACAGATGGGTGAACCGGACTGGCGCGCTTGTCCGGTTCGCTCTGATTGTTGTCCGTGCGCCGCTACGGAAACAAACAAATTTGCCGGCGGGCATAAACGTGCGCGGAGAGGTCCGCGAAGGAGTTCTCTTATGAGAAAAAGAACACTTTTTCTATTCGGCATTGTCGTCATGGGGGCGGCAATATTCACCCAAACCGTCTCTGCGCAGGAGCAGACGAATTAAGGAGGTAGTTATGTTTTGTTCAAATTGCGGCGCAGAGATCGCCGCAAATGCAAAGTTTTGTTCTGGATGCGGCGCGACGGTAAATGCAGAGGCTACGCCACAGCCTGCACCGCCGGTAAATGCGTCCCCGTTGCAGACGGTTCCGGCACAGCCTGAACCAGTCGTGCCGGTAGTGCCGCAGTCCGTACCGCCGGTACAGACGGTTCCCCAGCAACAGATCAACGTGCCGCCGCAACCGGCTGTTCCCGAAAAAACGGCTGAAGCGAGCGGTGAAAGAACGAGTCCAAATAGGCAGGAGCCGGCGATTTTTCAACCAGCGATGCCCTATCAGGGCCAGCCGGGCGACAGTAATAATCAGGCGATAATTATGTTTTGCAAAGAATGTGGTTCACCATTAGATGAAGAGGCAAGATTCTGCCCGAATTGCGGGACAGCGGCAGGGACGACGCAGTCTGCGCCGGTTATACAGCAGCCGGTGAAGAATTGTTGTGCAAATTGCGGGGCGTCCTTCAAGGAAGGCATGGTGTTCTGCGAGCAGTGCGGGGCGAAGGTTGGCGGGGAACCTGCCACGACGACAAACGTCAGGCAAGTCATTGAGGCAGGCGCATCTAAGAAGGACTATCTCACAACATTATTGTTGCTCATCTTCCTCGGTAGTAGTGGAGCACATAGATTTTATGTCGGGAAAATTGGCACTGGAATTCTGATGCCCCTGTTAATGATTGTTTTTGCAATATTTGCTTTCTTTAGCGATATTTCATTAACATATGCTGACAACTATGGGGATACTTCATCTGGTACCTTCTATCTGTTAATTGCTTTGCCTTTTGGATTAGCGATTTCTATTTGGTGGATGGTGGACCTCATCACAATAGTCAGAGGGAAATTCCGGGACAAACAGGGTAAATTGATTTCAAGAAGGAAAAATTACGGTGTCTAATCGGTCTGGATGTGAAGCCCGCAAAGCGGGTCTCACATCGCTTCGAGGGATGGAAAAAGGAGAACCTATGAAGCAACAGTCGGTATGACGGATGCGGTACGCGCATGAGAGGCGTGCAACAAAAAGATTTTGGCGGCGGGAACAGACCGCGAGTGTGCGAAGCACACAGTGCGTGTAAAACACGCAAAGGAGTTCTATTATGAGAAAAAGAACACTTTTTCTATTCGGCATTGTCGTCATGGGGGCGGCAATATTCACGCAAACCGTCTCCGCGCAGGATTGGTCTCAGAAGTTTGAAAAGACAACTGACGGGTATTATCGCAATCTTGGTGATGTTGGATTTATTAATCTAGATGCTTTTTGGAAATTCAATATTGACCGGTATTTGAATGAAAATACCTATAGGTCTGGTGAGTATGCGTCTATAATAAAAGGTCGTATATGGCGTGCTATCACCATTATTGATGTGCCCGAATCTATAAAAAAGGCAATGATCGATACCATGAAGGCAAAAGGAACTGCGAGCGAGCCTTGTTTTATGGAGGAGTTTCTCTTTCCTTATGAAAGAGTAGATACAAACGGTTTTCTGCTGGTAATAGTCTATGGTCAAGAAACATGGGGCATTTTTGATTGCGCGTCGGCATTTTTTATTGGGATGGGAATAGAATAAGCGCGAAAAAGGAGCCTGTATACGGCAAAAAGGCACAGGGCTGTAATTGAAGGCGGGATAGATATTCCGGCGGCTGGCTGACAGGCAGCCGGTCGTGACGGAACAGCGGATTAGGGGATGTCCAGCGTGGCATTCAACAATACTGGTTCCAACAGGCAGGACTGGGGAACCATAAACAAGGAGCACAATGAAATGAGGAATGAAGTGAAAAAGATTTTCGTGTGTGCGGTTTTGGCCGCGATGACGGCGGCTGTAGTCTTTGCCCAGAGTCCCAATGACGCTGCAACGTACGTTAACCGGGGCAACGATTACTATAACAAAGGGGATTATGACCGGGCCATAGCGGACTACAATCAGGCGATCCGGCTCAACACCAATTATGCGGAGGCGTACCTTAACCGGGGCAACGCCTACTATGGCAAAGGGGAATATGACAAAGCGATAGCGGACTACAATCAGGCATTGCGGATCAACCCCAATTATGCGAATGTGTACCATAACCGGGGCACCGCCTACTATAACAAAAAGGATTATACCCGCGCTCGTGCGGACTGGGAGAAGGCGTTGCGACTCGACCCCAATAATGCCGTTGCGCGGAATAATCTTGAAATCCTGCGAAAGCAGGGCTATTGAAAGCACCTCTTCCGGCGGCTGGCTGCGCGGAGACGAAGCAATCCATGCGAGTTATCCACTGGATTGCTTCGCTCGCAATGACGGGGGGCCCGCTCGCAATGACGCAGAGCGTTGTTCGCTTCTTATCATTTTCCATTCGCGCGAAGTACGCAATGACGGGGGGTGCGCGAATGGAACATGGAGAATTGAAAATGTCGTGTTTTGGAGGACGGTGCAAACGCATAAACAATCAAAGCGTTTGCGCTGGCCGGAGCGAAGGAGAAGGCGTGGCAACTTGCCAATGCAAATTGCCGATTCCCCCTCCTTTCTATCCGAGGGGTTTTGAAACCGCCTCACCTGGTTACTGCGCGGCCTCTTCCGCCTCGATCTCCTTGCGAATCTCATTGAACAGCCGCGTTTTTTCCGCAAACGCCGCGCCGTTGTTTTCGTCCCGGTCCCCGTATAGGTCTTCGAGAAACGCCGCAAAATCATCTTTGATATTCTGGGCACCCTCTTCCTCGGCGTTTCGCATCAGCACACTGTTTTTTCTCTGTGCCTCGGTCAACATCCGCAGGGCCGCCGTTTGCGTAATCGTCAAAATATGGGGGTAGTAGGACGCGAGGAGATTCGCGGGCTGGGTTACCAAATGGTCCCCGGTCAACTGAAGTTCAAGATAATCGTTTTCCGCTTCACGCAACAGCGCGTCTTGCTTGTTGTAAAAATACTCAAAGTCACCGGAAAGGCGGCGCATCTTATGCAACGGCTCTATCTCAAGCGGCGTCACAACCGGGGGGCGGTTTTCCTCCAGTTCCACCTGTAAAAAAAACTTCTTCGCCGGGTCTGCGTTCACGCCGCCCGCTTCGTCAAAAGAATAGGCGAGAGGGCTTCCCGCATACCAAGCGTTCTCCCCGGCTTTCTGGTAACGGTGCAGGTGGCCCAGCGCGACATAATCAAAGCGGGCAAAGAGGTTCACGTCAACCTTTTCCGCCGTCCCGATAAAGATGCGCTCCGAATCCGAGCTATGGCCGCCCATCCCGAAAAGATGCGCGCCCAACACGCAACGCTTCGCGCCGTTTTTCAGCGCGGCGAGGCGGGCGTTTTCCAGCGTTTCCGCTGCCGTTTTCACCGCTTCCGCCGGGACAAAGGGCAACATGAAGAACGCCGTGTCGCGTACCATCACAGGCTGTGCCGCGTTTTCAACATCGGTCACAAAATGGAGCCCCAGCGCGGAAAAAAGCGAACTCCCGAAACCGAGCCGCGCCGGAGAATCGTGGTTCCCCGGTATCACCAAAACGGCAATGTCGGGCCGTTCCCGCTTTAACGTACCGAGAAACGAGCCGAAAAGGCTCACCGCGTCGGGCCCCGGCGCCATCCGGTCGTACACGTCCCCAGCGATGAGGAGCGCGTCAAACGATTTGTCCGCAAGAATGGTGAGCAAACCGTCCAAGATATGCTTTTGGTCGTCAATCAGAGACTTTTCGTAGATATACCTGCCGAGGTGAAGGTCGGCCGTGTGCAAAAACTTCAAAATGTCCTCGTTATACGCTCATTTCCGGCGGATCACGTTCTCCATCGGATCATAGCCATAATCGTTCTCAACGGCGGGAACATCGGTGAACATATCGATGATCCGGCTCGCAGAGATACCCGCCCGGTCGTTCCGGTACAGACCGGAATGTTTGTAGGTCTTCGCCATCTCTTCGGCAAGCCGTGTCGGTTCAATGCCGTGAAGCGGTGGGTTTTTGCTTAAATGATACAGAATAAACGCATAATCATTCTGTTCGACAGCATATTTTTTCTTTATCTTGTCGATGTCCCGTTTGATAGTCTTATCAGGGGTTTCATTCAAAAAAGTTACGCGGAAATCAACGCCGAACCGCCATCCGTCAAAACCGGATAGATCTTCGTTTGTCTGCCATCGGTAAAGCGGAATCCACACCCGCCCGGCAACGCCAAAAGAAAGCCGTGGCGAAATCTTGAAGTCCACTCCGGCCCCCGCAAACGGAAAAACCCATCGGCCTTCGCTCCAGAAGTAATCGTTGGTTAATTCGGTAGCATTTGACGCTGTTGCGAGGTCCGCATCGTTCAAATCTTCCGCAATCAGGATGATCCGCAGGTCAAAGGCCGCCCCGAGGAAATAGCGCACAAACACCACCGGGCCAACTTCCGTTTTGCCCTGAACCTGCACGCCCAGTAACGGCCCGATCACCATGCTTGATCTGTTTTCAATCGCCGCCGGAACCGGCCGCTTGAGATCCTCATTGTAGGTGTAGTGCGTCCAGTAGAGGTCAAGCGTCGTCTCCACAGAGAACGCCGTATTACCGACAAACGCGAATGGATACCCCAGCGCGATATGCGGCGAGGGCAACACCGGCATCGGGTCGGATCTGAGCGCGTCCGATTCGGGAAAAAACAAAACCACCGTACCGAGCGAAAGCGAAAAATAGGAGAAAAACCCTTTGGGAACGTTCTCTATTTCCAGCGCTTCGGAGTCCGACGTTTCGGCATTATCCCCCGAAGCGTCTTCCCCCGGAACAGCAACATCGTCTCCCGGCGCGGATGCCAACACTGACGCTACCGCTATGGGAGACGGGTCAAGAGATGTTGTACCGGATACCGGCCCCGGCGCGGTCACTTGCTCCTCTTGCGCGACAAGTGGAAGCAGAAAACGAAGCAGTAAAAAGACCGCTGCCGGAAACCGACAACAAAACCTAGAGTCCGAGCCCAAACGACACCTTCATGCCGTTCGACCGTAACGCGATCCAACTCCCTTTGACCGGAAGCGCCTTTTTATCGATGTTGAACACATAGTAGACAGACTCAAGGTCCTCGGTCGGGTCATAGATGCGGACTTCTCCGGTGTTGCCGTTTACCGAAATACGGAACGGAACATTTTCGGAGAGCACGTCCTCATTCAAAATCGCAAAATAGTCGTTGAGATCCTGCGAATAGAGCAACGTCATCTCCGAATGAGAATCGCTCCGATAAACTTGGGCGGAAAGCCCCGCCGGAATATCGGCACTTGTCGGGTGTTCGTCATAGTTGAGCCACAAAAGATAAGATTTACCCGACCCCCACGATGGAGCATTGATCCGGGAATCCCCCAAGATATGGATCCCAAACCCGCCGTGCCCGTCTTCCACGCCGCCCTCGTAACGCGCGTTGAACTCGTAGTAGACCACGCCTTCCTGTGGAACGCTAAGGTTTACCTTGGCAAGCCGGGCGCCCGCATCATCCTGCAAGAGCCGAGAGCCCACAAACCGCCAATCGCCCGCGCCCCGCACATACTCAATCGGCGGCACCTCACGCACCGTCACGTTCTGCGCCGAAAGACCGGCTACCGCTACAAACACCATTCCCCAAAACAAAATCCTTTTCATAAATCCTCCAGAGTCTTAATTATGGTACCAGTATACTGCCGTCTTTCAGAAAAAGCAAGCCCCCTATTCTAAAATGTCAAGCGAAAACGGCAAATTTTTTCAAAAATTTTTTGGTATAGTCGTTCTCCTTAAGAATACTTAAAGAGGGGGACGGCAACAGGTTGCCGCGTCTCCCCCTTCGCTACGGCCCGCCGCTTGCGCTTAGGGTCCTTCGCTATCCCCCTCTGTGGGGACAAAACCATGCGGTGCATGGTTTTGTGGGCGTACCTTAAGCAAACCCGTAGGATTTGCTCAGCGTCCACGGACGGACGCAGGACTGAAGCACACCTACGGTGTGCCACGCCCCGGCCCGGAAGTCCGAAGCAGGACGCTGAGGGCTGTAGGGAGCCCCCCGCAACGCCCCCCGTATCTCGGCGGAATCAAGGTGTGGAGTTTCGGAAAAGCAGGCCTAGTGTCCCGACACGATTCAAACTGTGGGCAAAGATTGTTTCAAAACGGCACGTTGCTGTCTGCCGTGGCATAGGCAGAAGGGCAGACTTCTCCCAAGGCCAATGGCTTGCCATTGGCCCGCCGTCTTGGGGCAGGGAATCAAGGCTTTCTGTAACGCCGTTTTGCCGGTTAATCGGGGGCTTTGCCCCCGATTAACCGGGCGGAAACGCCGGATTAGGCTGGTTTTTCGGCGAAAAACTCGTTTTCGCCTCCCAGACCCCCGTCCTCAGGCTGTCCCAACTCAGCGCGTAGGCCATTACCTCGGGGATTGGTGTCTTTGCCTCCGCCACAACCGCATCCCAGTCCACCTCTTCCGCTTCTGGCGGCGGCTCCCCCGCCAGAATCTCCGACCAGTACCGCTCCCCCCCAAAGATGCGCCTTCCTTCCCGTCCGCACGTTGAACCGGACCGAGAACGTCTGTTTCAGCCACTGCATAATTTTCGGCAGTTCAAGCCCGTTGGCGGGCTTGATGTAGAACGTGAGCCATGCCTCATTGAGCGCAAGCCCGCGCATCTCGAAACCGAATTTCGCCTTCGTTTCGATAAGGACGCGATAGAAGAGCACTAC
>JAISZQ010000225.1 GCA_031269165.1 Spirochaetaceae bacterium | reverse complement strand
GAGGCTGTTCCAAAACCTCAAGTTTTGGAACAGCAACCTTTAAAAACGTAGTTTCGCAAGGCTAAAGCCATGCTTTAACTAGGCTTTAGCCTGAGAAACTACATGAGCCTGTCAAAACTAACCGAGTTTTGGAACAGGCTCCATTATCCATTGAGGCTGTTCTGTTTTGGCGAGTAACGTCATCAGAGGATAGACCGGCAGCCCGATAACCGTGCTTTCAAGCCCGGTCAAAGACCGGATCAGCCGCGCCCCTTGTCCCTGCACCCGGTATCCCCCCGCCGCGCCGCGCCATTCCCCGGTTCCGATATACCAGCCGATCACCGCGTCGGAGAGCGGGGCGATGGTTACCCGCGTTGTGGCGGCAGTTTCATGGAGTGTTCCGCGTGCCTTATCATACAGGGCGAGAGCGGTGATCACCTTGTGTCTGTGGCCGGACAATGCCTTGAGGAAGGCCCGCGCCATCTCCGCGTTTTCAGGCTTCCCATAGACCCGCCCGCCAAACAAGACCACCGTGTCCGCGCCGAGAACGAAGCCGCCCGACACGTTTCCGGCAACGGACAGGGCCTTCTTTCGCGCAAGATACGCGGGTAGCATCTCCGGGGAAACCGTTTTGGGCACTGTCTCGTCCGCATCCGGCTTCACGACCGTAAACGGGATCCCGATCCGCTCAAGAATGGCACTGCGTTGCGGCGAAGAGGAGGCGAGAACCAGACCGGCAGTTTGATAATCCCCAAAACTCATTGACAAAACCACTTCATCGAAAAAACTGTCGGCAACAACTTAAGAGCCTGTTCAAAATCTCAGCAAAAGGGGGAAGTCTCCCACTGTCAACAACTTAAGCAAAAAGAAAAGAAAGGTCCGCGGATTAACACGGATCGAGCGGAGTATAATCCGTGAAAATCCGCGGACAAAATTCTTAAGTTGTTGACAGGGGAAGTCTCCCCCTTCGCTACGGACTTGCGCCCTCCGCTACCCCCCTCAGCGGGGGTTTCCCACCCCCGAAGGCGACCCGCAGGGTTCGCCCCGCCCCCCCGAATCACAGCGGAGGCTTGCGTCCCGTGGGGTTTTTGAACAGGCTCTAAAACGGTTAATTTGTCATCGCCTTTACCGTTCGGATGAGGCTTTGAATGACGTTTTCCTCCGCCGGATTCGCGTGTATCCGGCGGCTGACCGCCTTGTCGCCGTATATCGCGGTGGAATGGTCCTTACCAAAATACCTGCCGATTTCTTCAAACGTGTAGTCGGTGATTTTCCGGGCGATGTGCATGGCGAGCTGGCGGGGATACAGGATGCCCTTCGTCTTTTGCTTGGCCTTGATCTCGTTGGGGGTTAGTTCAAAGTGGTCGGCGATCGCGCGGACAATCATCTCCATAGTAATACCGGAGGCTTGCCGGGACGTACTGATAAACAGATCCTGCAACTGCTCCTGCGCGATCTCCAGCGTGATTGATTTGTTGACCAGTTCCGCGTATGCCACAATCTTGGTGAGTACCGACTCAAGGTCGCGAATATTGGTAGACACGTTGTTGCTTATCAGGTCTATGACGGAATCGGGAATGGTTACCGTTTTGTTCGCTAGTTTTGAACGGAGAATCGCGCATTTCGTCTCGTAATTCGGCGGCTTCAGGTCAACGCTCAGCCCGCGTCCAAACCGATTCTTGAGCCGGTCCGCGATGTTTTTCAGTTCGGCGATTGGCCTGTCGCAGGTAAAAAGGATCTGCTTGTTTGCGTCGTAGAGCGCGTTGAACGTATGGAACAACTCTTCCTGGGTTCCTTCTTTATTACTGAAAAAATGGATGTCGTCGATGAGCAGCGCATCCGCATACCGATACTTGTTCTTAAAAGCCGACACTCTGCTCCGGCCGTGGAACAGACATTCGATAAACTCGTTGGTAAAACTTTCGGCCGTGGTATAGATAACTTTGTACTGATCCAGGAGGACATTGCCGATCGCCTGCGCGAGATGGGTTTTACCGAGGCCAACGCCACCGTAAATGAGCAGCGGGTTATACGCGGTGCCCGGATTTTTGCTGACCGCCTTCGCCGCGTTTACCGCAAAACTGTTGTTGTCGCCGACGATGTATCGGTCAAAGGTATAATCCGAGTGCAAGGGTTCGCCGATTGTTTTCCTCGGCGCCCGGGAACGGACGGGTGCGGCGGCAGACGCGACATTTGTCGGTGCAGTTGCCGCGGCATTTGCCGTTTGAGAAACCGGCGGCGCGGCACTCCCTTTCTTAGCAGTTTCAGGCGCACGCTCCTCCGCCATCTCGGCAACTTCCGGCGCAGGCGGCGCGGCTTCAGCCTGGCAGGAGACCGACACCGTAACCGTTTGCCCGGTAATCTCGCGCACCGCTTTCGCTATGAGCGGCGCGTACTTTTTGGCTACCTTCTCGGCATACAATTTTGCCGGCGCGTTGAGAATAATTTCTGTGTCGGAAAACCCGGCGCACGTCAAGGGCGATACCCAGACATACTCTATCTCGCTAAGCGTTGAACCGAGATACTCTTGTACTTCCTGCCAAACAGCGTATTGGCTTTTCTCCAACATTTTTTCACTCCAAAAAACACGGTTGTTCACAAGTTATTAACAATCAAAAACACGCGCCGTCCCCGTTCTAAGGCCGCCACGTTGTTATTTGCGACAAAAAATCGTGAACATCATTTATAAGTTATTATATTATAAACACTTGCAAAAGATATTTTAAGTACTTAGCCAATATGCGCCCTCGTTATAAAAAAACACACCATTCCCCCCTTTTATCACAAGTTATTAACAAATTATTAACAATACGGGGAGCCCCCTCCCCTAACCTGTAATCTAACGTACCGCCCGTTTTTTGTCAAGAGAGGGACGAAAGGGCCCGGCAATTCCGAGTTCAAAATTGCACGGTACCGGTCTGCCGCCTGTCCGTTGCGGCGTGGCGGTATGGACATCCCTGTCAACAACGTAAGAATTTTGTCCGCGGATTGACGCGGATTTTCACGGGTTTAATCCGCCCGTCATTGCGAGCGAGCGGCACATTGCCGAGCGAAGCAATCGGCTCAACGCTCCGCGTTGAGCTTGGGTGAAGGCCTTCTCCGGCTGGATTGCTTCGTCGTCGGCACCGGCTACCGAAGGTAGCACGCCTCCGCCTCGCAATGACACCCTCTTATCCCTTAAATCTGCGTCCCCTGGACCGCCGGGCGCGCCATCAGGCGAATCCGCGGACCTTTCTTTTCTTTTTGCTTACGTTATTGACAGTGGGCCGGCATCGGGACCCCGATCAGGCTTATATCGGGACCCCGATCAGGTCAGCATCCACTGTCAACAACGTAAGAGGTTTGGTCCGCGAATGGCGCGAATAAATACGAATAATACATACCCATCAGCGCGTATTCGCATCGCCATGTATGGCGCATATTCGCGTACATTCGCGGACAAAAAATCTAAAAATCTGTGTAATCTGTGGACCATTCTTAACGGCGGTAACGGAATAGTCAAAACAACAAGTAACTGAGGCTGTTTCAAAACCCCCGTCGTTGCGAGCCCTCCCGTCATTGCGAGCGAGTCGCTCGTGAGAGCGGGCGAAGCAATCCAGCAGGAGACCTTCCCTGTCTGGATTGCTTCGTCGCTTCGCTCCTCGCAATGACGGGCCTGTAACGCCCCCGATCACGGTGGCAACGGAATAGTTACCGTCAAAACAACAATTCGGCAGCCCCGATGATGCCGAAGTCATCCCCAAGTTCCGCTTCCTTGAAATAAACGGGCATATCGTTTTTGTTATACCCGTCAAAAACCGCTTTCATTTCGTTCAGAAGGTTGCCTGGCTTGCCGTCAATGGTAAGTTCCCGAAACAGTTTGAGCAGTCCGCCGCCGAAGACAAAACAGTTGATGTTGAGGGTAACGTAGAGGTTGTACGTCCAGATTCCCAGAAACGTAACCATCTGCGCGACCGCCCGATGCGCGAGGGCGTCTCCCGCGTTATACGCCATAGCCAGGTGATTACCGTTGAGCGCTTCGCCTCCGGCAAATTCGGTTATGCGGGACTCTTCCCCCGCTTCAATCCACTTCTTGATGTGCTTGATGATCATCGAGCCGGAACACCACGACATGAGGCAGCCCCGGTTGCCGCAACCGCACTCGATACCGTCGTCGGGGGTAACGATCATGTGTCCGCTTTCCCCCGCCCAGCCGTAACGCCCGCGAAAAATCGTTCCGTTTATGATGATGCCGGTGGAAATGCCCGTACTCACCGGGCAGTAGAGCAGATTCTCAAAGCCGCGCCCCGCCCCGTGCCGATGTTCCGCGATGGCGGCGGTATGGGCGTCGTTGTCGATGATGACCCGAATGCCGCCCAACTTTCCCCTCAGGTAGGCGCGGGCCGGAAAATCGCGGATATTGGGGAGGTTCGAGGTTTTGACAATACGCCCCTCCTCAAACAGGATAAAAGAAGGCATCCCGATTCCGACCCCGCGCAGGTTCTCCTTTTGAATATGCCCCGCCGACAAAAGCGCGTCGATACCGGCGGCAATCTGGTCGAAAAACCGCTCAGGAGAGCAGAGGGCGTCCGACGGGTGGGAGTGCCGCCCGACAATCCGCGTTTCCCCATCGAATAAACCGTAAGCGGTCTTTGTTCCGCCAACATCAATCCCAATCGTAAACATTTCCATACTATGCCTCTTGTTTTTGGGGTGTTTCAAAACCCCCCTTCTGTTTCCGCAACAGCAACCTTACCTCTATACTATACCACTTATTTTCTTTTGTCAACAGATTTCTTGTTAAAATAAGAAAAAATCTTATAAAAATAAATACCTTGATTAAAACAGGATCGAATGATACACTGGAACCATGAACGGCCTCTTGTTTAATATGCAGAAATTCAGCCTCCACGACGGCCCCGGCATACGGACGGTGGTGTTTTTCAAGGGCTGCCCGCTCTGTTGCGCGTGGTGTTCCAACCCTGAAAGCCAGCGGGCGGACCCCTTGCTTCTAGGAGACGGCCCCGATTCCCGATTCTACTCTCTCGAAGAAACGGTGGCAATCTGTCTTCAGGATCGGCCCTTTTACGAGGAATCCGGCGGCGGCGTTACCCTTTCCGGGGGCGAAGTGCTGACCCAGAGCGCGTTTGCCGCTACCCTGCTGGACGCGCTGCGGGCGGAACACATCCACACGGCGATAGAAACTTCAGGCTATGCCCAGACTGCTGTTTTCGCGGGACTTGCCACACAGGCGGATATGATTCTTTTCGACATCAAGCACTACGATGACCGCCGCCACGTCGCAGGAACCGGCGTTCATAACGGCCCAATCCTTGCAAACCTGAAAGCCGCCCTCGCCCTGAACAAAAACGTCCTTGTCCGGCTGCCGGTTATCCCTGGGTATAACGATTCTCCCGAAGACGCCCGCGGGTTTGCGGCACTTTTGACAGAAATGGGCGTCCGGCGGGCGCAACTCCTGCCCTTCCACCAATTTGGCGAAAAAAAGTACGAGTTGCTGAACATACCCTATGCCTTGCGGGGCCTTCCCCCGCTTCACCAGGAAGACGTGGAAGAATTCAGCGCGATCATTGCCCACGCGGGAATAGACTGCTTTTTGTAGTTGGCAAAAGCGGTCCGAGGCATCCTTTTCAGGCCGGGCGTATATCGCGTTTTGAGAAAGCCGTTCGGCGTGTCCGTTTCGTTCATTTCCCGCAGTGTGATGAAGGCCGGTGGTTAAGGCGAGACGTTGCCGGAGCGGTGGAACAGCCCTCCACGAGGATCGTCGGCAGGTCTACTTTGGTCCGCCTTTTGTTGGGGTCTTCGATAATGTCAAAAAGAAGACGTATCGCTTCTTTCGCGATGTCCGCTGCCTGCTGCTTTATATAGGTAGGCTTAAAAGGAAGATGTTCTATTTTGTCGAAAAACACGATGGATAGATCTTGGGGGATGGACCGCCCGGTTTCGGCGGCCGCTTCGATTATCTGAATTCCGATGGTGGTGTTCACGGAGAGGATGCCGGTTATGCCGGGATTGGCCTTAAGAAAATCCCTGATCCGTTCCTTGTTTTGTTCATCTCCGACTTTGAGGTCGGTGAGAAAAAATTCAGGCCGTATTGGAACGCCGTATTCGGCAAAAGCCCGCTCGTATCCGGCCAAACGGTCTTCAATACTGGATGTCCCCTGTATATTGGTAGAGATAAAGGCAATGTTCCGGTGTCCCAAGGCAAGCAGATGCCCGGCCGCCTGAAAAGCGCCGCCCAAATTGTCGGAACATACACAATTGGTCTCCAGCCCCCGCAGATACCGGTCTATGATCACCAGCGGATACGAGTCCAGTGTCAGGCGGAGAATTTCCTCGTTGAAAACTTCGCCGTCCACGGGAAAAATAACAATCCCCTTAACCCCAAGATGGGCCAAATCTTTTAGTTTAGCCTTTTCGATGCCCTGATCTTCATGGGTTCGAGAAAAAAGTAAAAAATGACGGCGAGTGCTGATTTCTTCTTCAATATTATTCAGCAGGGCGGCCATGTAATCGTTGTGGAGCCGGGGCGACAGGTAGGCGATAAGCGGTAAAGACCGGCACGTATCCCGGTTGCCCGAATCAAAAATGACCGGCTCGCCCTGGGAGGCTGAGGATAGAAAAGTCCCCTTGCCCTGGATGCGGTACACAAGCCCCTTCTGTACCAGCTCGTCAAGGGCGTGCCTGATCGTAATTCTGCTCACCTGCAAGGTTTCCGCGATTTGGTTTTCCGATGGCAACAGTTCACCGTCCTTCCACCGGTTACTACGGATGCCCTCAAGAATATATTCCTGTACTTGGCGGTATAAGGGAATGCGAGAGATACCGAACCTCCTTAAGATACAAGTTGCCGGCGGTTGTTCTAAAACGACACCTTTTAAGACAACTTCTCCTATAGACAATACAACAAGTTCGCAAAAATCGCAACAAGCCGAGAAAGAGCAATTCCGATTTCAAAAAAAGGGGGAACGGCAACAGGTTGCCGCGCCTTCCCCCTGGCTCCAGACCGCCGCTTGCGCTTAGGGTCTTACGCCACCCCCTTCAACGGGGGCCAACCCCCGTAACGCCCCCTTTTTCGACTATAACCACGGGAGTATGAGCCACAAGTGGCACGACCTGTTTAAGGTTTCGTGCTGCCGGCCTACCGGCAAGTTATCATAATGAATAGCACTCCCCCAGATGAATAGTTGAGCCTGTTCCAAAACTAATCGACTGTGCGCTAACGCGCACGGTTTTGGAACAGGCTCTTGGAAAAACCGGTCAAAGGCCCCGGTTTTTCCCTTAAATCTAAGGAAGCTGTTCCAAA
>JAISZQ010000215.1 GCA_031269165.1 Spirochaetaceae bacterium | reverse complement strand
GTGGACGCTTGGGGTACGCCCACAAAACCATGCACCGCATGGTTTTGTCCCCGTAGAGGGGGATAGCGGAGGGCGAAGACCGGAGCGAAGGGGGAGACTTCCCCCTTTTTGCTGAGATTTTGAACAGGCTCTAAGAGGAAGGGTTAATGACGATAGCACAGGAAGACGCTTTGTATGAATTTCTCGATAATGCGCCGAGGCCGTTTACGCTGAAGGAGGTAACGCAGGCGGTTCGCCAGGTCGAGCGGACGGGCGGGGCGCGGCTTGCGCTGCAGATCGCGCACTTTATCGAGTCGCGGCGGCTGGCGTTTGAAAATGGGAAAAATTACTTTCTTTCCCGGCGGGCGCTTTTTGAAAAGGTGCCGTTTGTCATTCAGCCGAGTAATCATGAGCTGATGAACGGTGTCTTGATTCCCGGCCACCGCTGTATCCCCTTTGTAAATCCGCTGATTCCGCCGAGTCAGTATATGTTTTATTTTCAGGGCAAGCCGTGCCCGGTGGATTCTCTGGAGGGCGCGCCGGAAGACTTTTATCCTTACTATTTGATCTTCGGCGAGGAGTACGCGCCGCACTATATTGCCGGGGACAACAAGGAAAACGAAACGGCGTTCAGCCTTGACCCGGAAGAAGAGCCGCCTGAGGTGTCAATTCGCGCGTTCGATATGCGTTCTCTCTTCCGCGAGATCGGCTTCGTTCCCGGCGACCGTTTTGTGGCGACAACCCGTGACTGGAAGGCCGGGAGTTTCGATCTCGAATACGTGAAAGGCGGCGCGTGGGACGAGAAGGATTTGTATGCGTGGGCGGAGGCTGCCGAGAAGGGGTTTTTCCAAGCGTTTGAAAATCTGGGCGCGGGGTTTTCCTGCGAGGAACAGCTTGCGTGGGCTTTTTTCTACGGCGACGAACGAATGCGGCGTGTCCCCGCCTATTCCCTCGAAGATTTTCTCTTTCGCAAAACGGAAAAGATCGACATTGTTCCGTTCGGTATCGAAACCCGATTCTGGTGGACAGGCAAGGAGATTCCCGATTTCGAAGGTTTGCGCGCCGCGATGACGCAGGCCGACCAGACGCCGATTGAGGATCTGCTTATGCGGAACGGCATTCCTATTTCCGAGTTTGTGTTACAGTCCTTTGCGCGGGATGCGCTTTACCGGAACGATCTGAACATCGGGAATCTCGTCCAGCGTGTCATTCCGCCGTCTATCCGCCTTGACCGGTGGTGCCTCGAATTTGTCTGTCAATACCTCGTCGATATTTTGGCGGACTTTGCCCAGTCCTACTCCATCTTCAAAGACAAGGTGATGGGTCCGATTCGTCAGCGGGTCGCCGAACTGCACACCGCCGTCATCGACCTTTCCGCCCGGCTTATGAAGAGCGAGATTAACAAATCGTGGCTGCCGATGCATACGTTTATCGTGCTTACCCAGATACAAAACCATTCCGCCAGTCTGCTGGAAGACCTTGATATGGAAGACGAGTTGCCGGGACCGGAACTTGCCATCATGGACGCGACGCTCGACACGATGATCGACACCTACGAGGACGTACGAGAAATGGTTGACGAGGCGTTGTCCAATTTCCGGCAGAGCAATTTTAGCCTCGTGAAAATGGGCGAGGCAGCGGGAGAAACATGGCTGACCGTACAGCTTTCTTTGGGCGGCACGGACATTTGGCGGCGGGTGGCGATCCCGGCGGCATTCCGGCTTTTCGAGTTGCAACGGATCATCCAGACCGTTTTTTCCTGGAGCGGGCACATCAAGTCCCGGTTTACCGCCGACTACAAGATCGTGAGCGGCATCGTCAGTAAAGACCGGACCATTGATCTCAAGCAACCCCTCGGCCACCTCGCCGAAAACGGGCTTTCTGAGTTTCTCTACGAGTACGGCCTCAACTGGACGGTGAAGGTTATGGTACTGTCAAAACAAACGGCGGCCGACGGCGACCACGTGAGTTGCCTCACGGGAGAGGGGGTCGCGCCCAACGAAAAAATCGAGGGCCCGCTTCGTTACCGCAGACTGCTCTCCCATCGGGAAACCGGCAACAAGGACGAACAGGCTCAGGCGGCGGCCCTGCTCGGCGAAGATTATGACGCGGCGAAATTTGACCTCCGCGCGTGTAACGGCGCGTTGAAAGAACTGTTTAGCGAGTGAACGCTCCTTTCGCGCCAGGGGGTAAATGGTACTGTTTTGCTTTATGGGATAACGTGTCGATACGCCGGGCGAGCACTGCTCAAGACCAGCATACACCAAAAGGCGCGTTGTCGTGGCGCGGGCCGTTAGAACCTGTTCAAAATCTCAACAAAAGGAATCCACCGCGATCCTGGCTGAAAACGGGGGCGGTATCGAGAAATACGCCAATGAACTGGCCGACCACCATATCTACTGTGTTCCGGACGCCGCAAATATCCGCAGTGTTGAGGGCAGGGCGTTGCTTTACTTCGATCCTCAAAGCCATGTCAGCCGTTGCGCTGAGCTGTCGGCCCATATCGAGCGGCTTAAAGCCGAACTTTCCGGGCTTAAACGGTACCCCAAAAGCAAACTGAAACGTTTTCCCCGTACTTCATCATCACAAAACACGAAAAAGACCCGGGCTTTGATTATGCTGTCCGCACGGCCAGCATTGGGAAGATGCGGGAAAACAAAGGGTATTTCCTGATCTTTTCAACGGACGCGGCCTCAACGCCCTCGGAAATCCTGGATCATTACCGCGCCAAAGATGCGGATGAAAAGCTGTTCGCCCAGGTTAAAGTTGATATGGAGGGCAGACGTATGCGCACTCATAACGAGGCTGCCACAGACGGTAAAACCTTCGTGTCATTCATTGCCTGCCTCATCCGGGCCTGTCTGCTGCGACGGCTTTCCAAATACCTCTCTGACAATTCAACCTCGCTGAAAAAGGCTTTCTGCCAGTTGTCCAATATCACCATTTCGGATTTTTGTAAAGTTACTAAACAGGCTCTAAGAATGGGCCGCAGATTGCGTCGTACACGGCGTTCCAGGTTACCCCAATTATTACGCCGGTCCAAATCTGAAATGCGAGTAAAGGCTCCGAAAAGACTTGCGGAAACGATGGGCATAAGCCTTGATTTTTTCAACAATCTTGACAAGATTCCTCCGATGGGTATAGAGTGTTTTTGAGGAAGCTGTACGTTTGATGGAAGTGAGAGAAGAAAAGCGCAAAAATTATCCGAGGATATCGATCGTTACGCCTTGTTTTAACAGCGAAAAGTATCTTGAGGCCACGATAGACTCTGTGCTTGGTCAGCAATACCCAAATCTTGAGTATATCATCATTGATGGCGGAAGTACCGACAACACCATCAACATCATCAAAAAGTATGAACGGGAATTAACCTATTGGGTATCCGAAAAAGATAGCGGCATGTACGATGCCCTCAACAAGGGTTTTAAGAGAATGGCGGAAGAGGGGACTAACTGGGGGGGGGGGGTATAATGTCGTGGATAGGCTCGGACGACAAGTATCATCCAAAGTCATTCTGGACAGTTGCGGAAATCTTTTCCTCGTTTCAAGAAATACAATGGCTCGTTGGCGCGGTAACCGCATACGACGAACAGGGAAGGACCGTCAGAACACACGAAAGCCGGCGATTTACGCGCTATGATTTTCTGGACGGCGATTACCAGTGGTTGCAACAGGAATCCTGTTTTTGGCGCAGATCGTTATGGGAAGCGGCAGGTGCCCGGCTGGACTCGTCGCTAAAATATGCGGGAGATTTTGAATTGTGGGTTCGTTTTTTCCATCACGCGACGCTCCATGTTACCAATGCCTTAATCGGCGGCTTCAGATTAAGAAGCGCAAACCAGTTGTCACTGGAAGGGCACGATGCTTATCTTGCAGAAGCGGCGCGTATTGTCAATGCGGAAAAACTTACTCCCAAAGAGCAACTCCAGCTTTCTGCGTTTCGCCGTTTCAAGCGGCTCATGCGGTTGCTGGAAAAAATGAAGATTTTCGACACCGAGCGCATGTTGCACAAATACAAAAGTGTCAAGTTGGGGGACGCGAAAAACATCTGGTTTGACAGAATGAAACAGGTGTTTGAATGCGACTCATAAATTGTGTTTATACCGCTTCTCTGATTGACGATGCGCTTGTTTTGCCGTATATTTTATAGAAGAAATGCGAAGCGTGTACCGATTCGGGCTTTTCTTGCTGTTTGCACAAATTGTCGCTCTTCCGCCGGTAACAAAAACATGGATAGAGACACACTAAAAATTATCACGCCGGACGCCGGATTCTCCACCCGCGCCTACCCCGATTCGCCGTGCTGTTTCACCGCAGGACAAGGCGGGATATGACGGCGGCGGTTACGTCCCCTTTTATTATTGCCGAACTCGGTACGTCTCACGGCGGCAGTATCGCCAAGGCAAAAGCGCTGGTCGATGCCGCCGCCGCTTCAGGCGCGGACTGCGTTAAGTTCCAGATTGTCTATGCTGACGAAATTCTCCACCCGAACACGGGTCTCGTGCCGCTTCCCGGCGGCGACATCCGGCTCTACGACGTGTTCAAAAAACTGGAAGTCCCGCCTGAATTTTTCGGGGAAATGAAGACGTACGCCGAATCAAAAAACGTGGTCTTTCTCGCTTCGCCATTTGGCCCGCGAAGTGCCGCCGAATTAAAACAACTGGCCCCCATGGCGGTCAAAATCGCGTCGCCTGAGTTGAATTACACCCAGTTGGTGCGGGAGGTTGCGCGGTGGGGCGTTCCGGTGTTGCTCTCGTCCGGCGTGTCAACGTTGGCCGATATTGAGGCGGCCCTCGCCCTATTCGATGAGGCGGGCGGACGGGACAACGTTATCCTGCTACACTGTGTTACGAGTTATCCTGCCCCGCTCTCCGAGTACAACCTGCGCTTGTTGACCACCTTGCGCGGCATTTTCGGCGTGCAAACCGGGGTAAGCGACCATAGCCTCGAGCCGGAGCCGGTCCCCTGTATCGCGTCGGCACTGGGCGCGTCGGCAATCGAAAAACATTTTTGTTTGAGCCGGGATGATCCGGGGCTTGACGACCCCATCGCGCTCCCGCCCGCCCGGTTTGCGGAAATGGTGAAGGCGGTGCGGCTCACGGCGGACATTCGGCGTGAAGGCGGTGAAACAAAGGCACTCGCGGCACTCGGCGAACAGTTCGGCGCGGGATTGGTCGGCGCGATTGTGGGAGACGGCGTAAAACGGCTGTCCCCCTCGGAAGCCGCCAACTATGGCCGCACCAACCGCTCGATCCACGCGCTCGTCGCCATCCCCGAAGGGGCGTTGATCACGGCGGAAAACACCGCGCCGTTGCGTACCGAAAAAGTCTTGCGCCCCGGCCTCCCGCCCGCACTATGGGAAAAAATATTAGGTTGCAAGGCCCGCGTTTCTATCCCGGCAGGCGAAGGCGTCCGGCTTCTGGATATATGCTTTCCTCTATCCACTTTCTCTTTTTAATTCCCGCCGGGTGAACGCTGCCTTAGAGCCTGTTTAGTAACTTTACAAAAATCCGAACCGGATATATAATGAAAAAAAGCCAACAGGGAGAGGAAAGAGTATGAGGGGAATTTATCCAAGCGATGTCACGCGGGAACAGTTTT
>JAISZQ010000159.1 GCA_031269165.1 Spirochaetaceae bacterium | reverse complement strand
GGGTACAATCACTTTGCAGTAAAATCACAGATTTACATGGCATCATTGAAGAGGGGAATGGAATTACTGTCTGCTTTTAACATGGGGGATAATGGCACTTTTGCGTAACATGAGTTATTGATAGACTCTCATTTATTCCTTTCGAAAAGGTGCATCAAAAAAGAATGGACTTGTTCAACAACCCGGTTGGTTGTTTCACAAGTCCTGCGGTTTTTCAGGCTAAAATCGGGCCAAAGCATGGCCTTAGCCTTACAAAACGCATTTTATAAGATTAGCCGCCCCTAATGCGGCAGCATTGCTGTCGCGGACCGTTTGCGCTTTGAAGGCTAAGCCCACATATCTGGAACACGAGGCGCAATGCCCCGGGCGTAATTGTGGAAATTATTATTTAAAGATTGCAGGAAAAACACATGGATATAAATAGAATCAGGGAACAGTTTAATCGTGTCGCCCGAAAATACGATGAGAACAGGAAATGTTTTATTCCCTGTTTTGATGATTTTTATAAAACTTCTGTTTCGCTGTTAAAATTTTATAAAAAAGATTTTCGGCATATTACGGACTTGGGGGCCGGGACCGGGTTATTAACAATGGAACTATATAAATTGTATAATAACGCGCGTTATACATTGATAGATGTTTCAAAAGATATGTTGGAAATGGCACGGGAAAGATTTAATGGCTTAAACAATTTTGAATTTATTGAGAGCGATTATGTGGAGCATATTCCGGTGAAAGAATGCGATTTAATATGTTCGGCATTATCAATACACCATTTAGAAGACACAAATAAGATAAAATTATACAAGAATATTTTCAAAAAATTGAATAACGGCGGATGTTTTATAAATTTTGACCAATTTATAGGGTCGTCTAACATGATTAATGAGTTATATAATGAATGGTGGTATGATTATATCAATCGGAGCGGAATAAAAGTGGAAGAAAGATCGGCATGGATTGAACGAAAGAAACTGGATAAAGAGAACACAATAAAAGAAACAATTGAAATGTTAAAAGGAAGCGGGTTTAAGGACGTAGAAAACACCTATAATTTTATGAAATTTGGCGTAATAATGGCAATAAAATAATATAAAGAAATTATTGACAAGTGAAATAAAGGCGAGAAATATATGAAAGAAATTGGCTTTAATGAATTGTATAAAATGGCAATGGACAAAAATAACCCTCGAAAAATATCTCCCTTTATAGAAGCCGGGGAAGTTTCGGCGGCAATTTTAACTGAAAAGGGCAATGTATATTCTGGCGTTTGTATCGATACCAGTTGTTCATTGGGAATGTGCGCGGAGCGGAACGCGATAGCAAATATGATCACCAATGGCGAGCATAAAATTGTTAAATTGGTTTGTTGTTTTTCTGACGGAAAACTTGGCTTGCCTTGCGGGGCGTGCCGGGAATTCCTTATGCAACTTGATAAAAACAGCGGGAATATTGAAGTATTGGTAAACAGAGAAACAATGGAGACGATAAAATTAAAAGATATTATGCCGATGTGGTGGGGAGAGGA
The DNA here is from genome assembly GCA_031269165.1 of Spirochaetaceae bacterium. Lineage (GTDB taxonomy): Bacteria > Spirochaetota > Spirochaetia > Treponematales > Breznakiellaceae > JAIRNN01. The sequence goes on along the minus strand of JAISZQ010000159.1, from coordinate 11,441 downwards.
AGCGTTTCAGTAATAGAGCGGCAGGTATAGCGGTTCTCCTTATAATACCAAAATGCCGGGGACAGGCGCCCGGCAGGACGCCGGGCGTCTAAGTAGGACGCCATGGGGTGGGCAAATCCCCGAAGAGGGGGGAGAGCGTACACTGGGCGGGGACTTTTCTTTTTCTGCGCAATGGTGTATCATAAAGGCGTATGGCAAAAGAAGAAGCGATTGAAGTTGAAGGCGTGGTGAAGGAAGCGTTGCCGAACACGATGTTTCGCGTGGAGCTGAACAACCAGAACGGGCATCTGATTCTCGCGCACCTTTCGGGAAAGATGCGTAAGCACTATATTCGTATTGTGCCCGGCGATAAGGTGAAGGTGGCGTTGTCTCCTTACGATCTATCCAGAGGCCGCATCGTGTACCGCGAGCGGTAAGTGTCCTCCCTCGGTAAGGGCAATAACGAAAACGGCAACCCGCCGTGGAATCGTTTCGGCGATTTTATCTCGGTTGGCGCGGATCGTTTTGCGGTCTTGTTGTCCTTGTTGCAAGAGGCCGGTCTCATCGACGACGAGGAAGGGGCGTATCCCGGCAAATCGGTGGTTACGCTGGCGGGGCGCAGACATATCTTTGTTCCGGCGAAACATCTTGACAAGCGAAAGGCGGTTATCCTTCTGGCGCACTACGACTGCGTGGAGGGGAGTCCGGGTGCCAACGACAACGGGGCGGCGGTGTTTACGCTGGTCCGGGCGGCGTTGAATCTGCGTAAACGCGGGGTCAAGGACTGGCTCGTTATCTTCACGGACAAAGAGGAACTGTGCAAGGGCGAGAAACTCACCGCTCAAGGGTCGTTCGCGCTCGCACGCGGCATGAAAGAAGCCGGGTTCAAGAACAACCCCTGTTTTATTTTCGACACGGTGGGGCGTGGGGAGACGCTGGTCATCTCGACGACGGCAAAGTATCTTTTGAAGGAGCGGGCAAATCTGTCGTGGAGTACCGAGTCGCTTTCGATGCGGAAGGCGGTGGAGGATCTGAACTACCGGGCGCTCGAAGCGGCGCGAAAACTGAACCTTACCCGGCTTGTCCTCCTTCCGACCCCTTTTTCCGACGACGCGGGTTTTTTTCGTGCGGGCTTTCCCGCCCAAACGATAACCGTTCTTCCCCAGCAAGAAGTATCCCCGTTCCATCTCATGGTGCGCCGAAATCCGGCGGTGATCCATGGTCTTTTCGCAGATACGGCGGGAACGGGCGACGGCGCGTTTTACCCTGAAACATGGCGGCTCATCAATTCGCCCCGGGACACGGCGGACACACTAACCCCGGAACATTTCGGCATGATTGAAAAGTTTGCGCGCGCCTTGTGCATGAGAGACCGGGGATAGGGGACCCCTTGCGGGGAATGGAAAATGGTGGCGGCAGAACGCGCCGTCAGTGCGGGCGAGCCTCCCGTCATTGCGAACGAGCCGCTCATGAGAGCGGGCGAAGCAATCCCGTGTGGAGGGCCTCCCTCGTCTGGATTGCTTCGTCACTCCATTCCTCGCAATGACGGTCACGACACGGCGCACTCATTATCCATTTTCAATTGTCCATTATCCATTCGCGCCCCGCGCGCAAGGCGCGTTAAGCCGTCTTGCGCTCCGCAGTGGTCAGCCGCTCGATCTTCGGGGTGAGTTCTCGTTTGACGATTTCCTCGTCGATGATGATGCGTTTGCGGCCGGTAATAGACGGGATATCGAACATCACGTCGGTCATCAGACGTTCCACGATGGCGCGCAGTCCCCGCGCGCCGGTTTTTTGCTTGATCGCGGTACTGGCAATCGCGCTGATCGCGTCGGGCGTGAACTCAAGGTCAACGTCGTCGTAGGCCATCGACGCCTTATACTGCTTGATGATGGCGTTGCGCGGCTCCGTGATGATGCGGGTAAGGTCTTCGAGTTTCAGTTCGTCGAGGCAGACCGCGATGGGGAGCCGTCCGATGAATTCCGGGATGAGGCCGAATTTGATGAGGTCGTCCGGGTGCAGATGCTTGAAGATTTCTTTGATGTCTTTGCGCGCGCTCCCGTCCGACTCATGGCCGAAACCCAGCGGGTGCTGATCAATGCGGCGGGAGATGAGTTTGTCCAGCCCCACGAACGCGCCCCCGCAGATAAAGAGGATGTTCGTCGTGTCGATGCGGATCATCTCCTGGTTGGGATGTTTCCGGCCTCCCTGCGGCGGAACAGACGCGACCGATCCCTCGATGATCTTGAGGAGGGCCTGCTGAACGCCTTCGCCGGAAACGTCGCGGGTGATCGAGACGTTTTCGCCCTTCCGCGCGATCTTGTCGATCTCGTCGATGTAGACGATGCCGCGTTCCGCCGCCGCGATGTTGCCCCCCGCGCTCTGAATGAGCTTAAGCAGAATGTTTTCCACATCCTCGCCGACATATCCCGCCTCGGTGAGCGTCGTCGCGTCCACAATCGCGTAGGGCACCTTAAGCTTCCGCGCCAATGTCTTGGCGAGCAGCGTCTTTCCCGTTCCCGTCGGCCCAATGAGCAGCACGTTGGACTTCTCGATCTCCACCTCGTCGTTCCCTTTGGACGGGTTGGCAATCCGCTTGTAATGGTTGTACACCGCGACCGCGAGCGCCTTCTTCGCGTCGTCCTGCCCGATGATGAACGAGTCGAGATACTCTTTGATCTCTTTCGGGCGCGGAATATCGCCTGAAAACTGCGCGGCGATCTCGCTTTCTTCCTGCATCAGCATCTTCCGGCACATCTCGATGCACTCGTCGCAGATGAATATATCGTTGGGCCCTGAAATAATCCGCCGTTCCGCGCTCTTTCCGCAGAAAGAACAGATCCGCTCGAAATGATCCCGCCCGCTTGTCCTAAATCTCGCCATACTCACTCCTCGTTATACACTCAATTGAGCCGGTCCTCAAATCGGCTTATAATCCATTTTCAATGTGTGGGGGGAAGTCTCCCCCCTGCCTCCAGACCGCCGCTTACGCTTAGGGTCTTACGGCACCCCCCTCAGCGGGGAGCCCCCCGCAACGCCCCCATCCACCCCTTCGGGGAATTGAAAATGGATAACGCATAATGGAAAATGATGAGAAGGGCGCGAACAGTCTCCATGCCCTATGCATTTTCCCTTTTCAATTCCCCATTTTCCCTTCGCGTAGCACCCCATTCCCTGAAGGGGCTCGTCCCTTACTCGGCTTTTGGAATTTATTCTCGCACTAGTACTTTATCGGCAATTCCGTAAGAAACCGCATCATCCGCCGTCATATAAAAGTCCCGTTCCATGTCCACGCTCAGCACATCCTCACCCTTGCCCGTATGCTTCGCATAATGGCTGATGAGCAGTTTTTTAAGCCGTATCATTTCGCGCGCCTGAATCCCGATGTCGCGGGCCTGCCCCTGCACACCGCCCCAGGGCTGGTGAATAAGCACCCGCGCCGACGGCAGTACCAGCCGCTTCCCCGGCGCGCCCGCCGTCAGAATGAGCGCACCCATGCTTGCCGCCTGACCTAAGCAGATCGTTTGCACGTCGCTCTTCACATACTGCATCGTGTCATAAATGGCAAGCCCCGCCGTGACCGAACCGCCCAGACAGTTGATATAGAGGCTGATGTCCTTTTCCGTGTTTTGCCCATCGAGAAAGAGCAACTGCGCGACCACCAAGTCGGCCGTCACATCGTTGATCTCGCCGTCGAGAAAGACAATCCGGTCGAGCAACAAACGGGAAAAAATGTCGTAGGCCCGCTCGCCCGACATCCCCTGTTGCTCGACCACCATCGGTATAAAGTTACTCACTATTCCCCTCCATAAACGCTTCATAACTTTGCTTCGCGCCGACCGTCACCGTGTTTTCCTTGAGCAACAGTTCCCGCACTTTCTTGGTCGCAACAAAATTGTCCAAGTAGGCAAGCCGGTCATCCTGCTCGTGGTAGTATTCCTTGAGTTTATCAAAATCGGTGTTCCCCCGCTCGGCAAGCGCCTTGAGTTCGGCGTCCCGCTCGTCATCGGTTACCTCGATGTTCAAGTCCTTTATCAACCGATCCTGTATCAGCGATGCCTGCAACGACCTGACAACCGTCTCCCGCCTGTTTTCCGCGAGTGCTCTGATAGGATGGTTTTCCTCGCGCAACATCCCCCCGATTTTCTTTTCGTCCATCCCCATTTCCCGGGCGAGCTTCATAATCCGGCTATCCATCTCGTAACGAATCGTGGATTCCGGCAGGTCTATCGGGTTCTTTTCGATGAGTTTTTCCAGAATGACGCCTAATCTCCGCTTCTCCAGACGCTCTTCAAGACGGTCGTTCAGGGTTTTCCGAACAGACTGCCTCAGGTCGTCCAGCGTTTCAAAGTCCTCATGCACATCCTGCGCCAGCTCGTCATCCAATTCCGGCAACTTCTTTTCTTTTATCGACGTCACCTTCACCATCGCGGTACATTTTTCCGTTTTTCCCTCGGCAGTATCCCCGTCGTCGTCTAGGGGAATTTCCTTCGTGATCGTCTTGGTTTCCCCAACCTTCATCCCGGCCACGACATCCTCAAACCAGTAGCCCTCTTGCGCCCCAGACTTCAGCGTGAACACAAACCCGTCACGTTCCGACCCGCTAATCTTCCTGCCTTGCTCGTCCAGTTCGACATAGTCCACCTTCACGATGTCCCCCGGCTGGGCGGCCTCTTCGGGCTGCCGGTCCATCACGATAGCATTTCGCTCACGGACACGCTCAAGCTCGCGGGCAACATCCGCGTCCAGAACCTCCACGTCGGCAATCTCGGCAGTAAGCCCTTTCCATGTCTCCACCTCGAACACCGGTCTGGCATCCCACGTTACCGCGAACGTCAAATCGTTCTCAAGATCGAGTTTGGGCATAGTACCCTCGATTACCGGCTCCGAATACGGAAGCGGCAGATTCTCTCGGGGGAACGATTCTTCTTCAAGGATCGCTTTAACCGTTTTACCGACAAAACCGTTCAACACATCTTCCTGCAAAGCCGCGCCCAGCTTCCGCTCAAGCACGTTGCGAGGCACCTTTCCCTTCCGAAAACCGGCAATCTGCACCGTTTTCGCAAGCTCATCCACCGCTTCTCCATACATTTCGCGCACTTCGTCCCTCGGAACAGTAACCGCAAGTCGTACCACCGATTTTTCGAGCCGCGTTATTTCTTTTGTCATAGGCATATCCTAAAGATACTAAAAGCTAAAGATAAAGTCAAGAGGGCACGGGAACGCCGATGCGGAATGCGGCGCCGCTTGAGCCGTCTTCGGGGGAATGGACGGAGATAGTCCAGCCGTGGGTTTCGACGATGCCTTTTACCACGCTGAGGCCGAGGCCCATGCCTTGTTCGCGCCGCGAAGAGGTGCCCCGGTAGAAGGTTTCGAACACGTGAGGAAGATCGTCCGCGCCGATGCCGGGGCCGTTGTCGCGCACTTCGATCACGATGCGGGAGGGCGGTCCGGCAGGCTCGCCTGATTCGAGCCAGGCGGAAAGACGGACGAGGCCGCCCTCCGGGGTGTAGCGGAGCGCGTTGCCGATGAGGTTCTCAAGCGCCCGGACAACGAGGGCCGTGTCCATCGGTACATGGGTGTCGGGCGGCAGCCGGATGTCGCTTTCAAAGATGTGGCGGAGCAACTCGGCGTCGCTTTTGATCCGTTCCGCGTAGTCTCCGAGGAAGGCGGTCAGGTTGACGGGTACAAGGAGCCTCAGCCATTCGCCTGAGTCGATCTTGATGAAGCTCAGAAGATCGTTGATCATGGTTTCCAGTTGATCCGATTTGTCGGCGATGATGGCCAGGGACTGTTTCAGCGCCGCCGGATCGCTGGTCATCCCGTCCGTGATGGCCTCGGTGTAGCCCTTGATGAGGGCGAGCGGCGTTTTCAGGTCGTGGGTGATGCCCATGATAAAGCGGGTCCGCCGCCGTTCCTCCTCTTTCAGCGCGAGCCGCATCCGGTTGAGCGAGGCGGCGAGGGACGTGATTTCGTTGCCGGAACGGAACAGTTTTGAGGTGGAAACATTGACGTTTGTGTCGAGTTCTCCCGCCGCGATGCGCCGCGTGACCTCCTCGATGACCAGCACGGACTGGGTGATGGAACGCGCAATGACAAACGACATCACGAGCGCGAAGCCGATGACCAATGCGACGACGAGGAGGAGCCAGTGCGTGAAGAGCAGCGTCGGGTTTGGCCGGCGGGACCGGTCTACCACGACAAGCCGCCCCTGCATAGCGGGTGGCTCCATCTCACCCGCGAGCGGGCGCATCACGTTTCCTTGCGCCGTGCCTTGCCGTGCCGTGTCTTGCCACGTCCTTTCGCGCATCGTCGAAACGGGCGGCGGCGGGGGAGTGCGGTCGATCTTCGAGAGGATAAAGATCTTCCCGTCGGCAAGCCAGGGCGGGGTCTCGAAGTTCCAGCCGTAACGCGCGTTCTTCAGTTTCAAGAGATTGAAGATTTGTTCCCGGCCTACCGGTTCGCCCGCGCCGAATTCGGGGATCGTCGAATAGATAACGCGCAAATCGTCTGAAAAAACGGCGATGTCGGTACCTTCTCGGCGTTGCCGTATAAACCGCGAAATCTCGCGCCAGTCCTTCCGGCTCATGCCTTCCCCGCCGAACTGCTCGATATCCTCGTAAATCGGGACAGTCGGCTGGGGCTGCCGTTCCGCGTCAAGCCGCCTGAAAATAGCCTGCGCCGCGATGGTGAGAATCGGCAGCAGGATAAGACCCGCGATCAGCAGATAGAACTGCGTCTTGATCTTCATCGTTTACCGTTTACCGCTTGATGATGGCGCGTCGTCGTTTTTCAGAAAGTAGCCCAAGCCGTGCATCGTTTGGATGAACTGCGGATCCGCCATATTCGCCTCGATTTTTTTCCGTAGCCGCTGGATATGCACCGCGACCGTCGTTACGTCGCCGTAAAGGCCCTTCCACACCTCGTTGTAAATATCCTCCGGGGGCGAGGGCTTCCCCGCGTGTTCGGCAAGATAGGACAAAAGCTCAAACTCCTTCGCCGTGAGCGGTATCTTGACGCCGTCTTTCTTCAATAAACACGCCTCAAAATCGAGCGTGTAGGGCCCGAAACGGAACACCCGCCCCTCGTCCGCATCCTGCGGCGTCCTCACCCGGCGGAGCAACGCCCGCACCCGTGCCGAAAGCACCTTGGGCGAGAAGGGCTTCGTCACAAACTCGTCCGCGCCGCCGCCGAGCCCCGCGATCAGGTCCTCATCGGCATCCCGCGCCGAGACAATCATCACGGGAACGCGGGACTCGCGGCGAAAAACGGACAGAAACTCAAACCCGTCCATGCCCGGCAGGTTCAAATCCAGAATGACGAGATCCGCCCGCCACGTTTTCAACAGCGCGAATGCCTCCTCCGCCGACTCGGCCTTCCGTACCAGAAGCCCTTCCTTGACGAGGTACAACTCGATGAGAGAGGCCAGCTCCGCGACGTCTTCTATTATGAGGATATTTCCCTGCATCGTCCTTTAGTGTAGCAGGACGAGCCCCGCCTTGCAAGAGAAAAACCGCAATATAACAAAAAGTTTACCCCCATTTAACCTTACGTTTACAGCGTTTGGGTCATGGTACTGCCTTGCTTGGCAGGAAGGCCGGTCGGTACGCCGGTCGCCTTACAGGGGCGGTACTCAGGACAACGTCATTTCCTTTTTTACCCACGAACGGCAACGGGCCTTTGACCCGCACCCCCGCGAACAAACCTCACGCACCCTTTGCTATGAAAACGGACCGAGAAATGAATGGTGTGTGAGCCTGTTTCAAAACCACGGTCAACAACTTAAGAATTTTGGTCCGCGAATGGCGCGAATAAATACGAATCAGCGCGTATTCGCATACATTCGCGTACATTCGCGGACAGAAAAACTAAGAATCTGTGTGATCCGTTGACCACTCTTATATTCCATTGGCTTAATTTGTTGACAGGGGGAGACGCGGCAACCTGTTGCCGTCCCCCTCTTTAGGTATTCTTAAGGAGAACGACTATAAACAGAAGGGAGTACGCCGTCCATAGTGCGCCCATCGACCTGTCACCAAATAGCCCGAGCTCCCGTTATTGTTCGTAGAGAAGGCGGAGGCGGGTTACTTCGGGGTTGTCGGGGGCCAGCACGAGGGCCTGCTGGAGGTAGAAGGTTACGCGGCGGGTATCTTTGCGCCGATCATAAATGGTGATGAGGCCGAGAAGGGCGGCGACATTGCGCGGGTCTTCGAGGAGACTGGCGCGGAGATCGGTAACGGCGTCTTCGTCGTTGGCGCGGAGGCGGCTACGGTAATAGAGGGCGCGGCTGCGGGCGGTTGCGGTTTTCAATGTGGCAAGCGCGGCGTCTATCAACGCCCTGCCTTCGTCCCGTTCGGTGGTTTCTTCCGACTGGACGAGCATCCCGATGAGATCAAGCCGGGTGTTTTCATCGTCGGGAAAGGCCGCCGCCGCGTTTCGCGCAAAATCAAGGGCCGCCGTCCGGTCCCCCAAGCCGCTTTTCACGAGAAGCGCGTTTTTGAAGCCGGACAATGACGGCGGTTCTTTCAGGATTTCCGCAAGATAGCCGTCCGCTTCCGTCCAAGCCTCGCGCGCGATCGCGTCTTCGAGGGCAAGCTGAAAAATCCCCGGGCTTGGGGACGGCTCGCGCAACAGGCCGGCAAGAAGCTGGCGGCCTTCTGTTTTGAGGGCGGCTTGGCTGGAGCCGAGGAGCAGCCGGGTAAGGTAGATTCGCGCCTCAACGTCATGAGGGGCGGCGGCAAGGATCGTCCGCAACGGGGAGATGGCAGCGGATCGGCTCCGGTTTCCCTCCCATGCGAGCCGCGCCCGGAGAAAGAGGTACTCCCGATTCGTTTCCGCACCACCTGCGGGAACATAGGTGTCGAGGGGGAGTTGCGCCTGGTTGTGACGGCCAAGTTCAACAAACACCCGTGCCTGCATCAACAAAAACTCCGGATTCCGCGAGGCGCGGGCAAGCACCACCGCGATCACCTCGTCGGCCTTTTCCCACTCCTCCGCCGCGATGTAGGAAACGGCAAGCTGGCGGCGGGAAGCGATATTGTCGGGATAGAGCCGCACCGTCTCTATCAAGAGGGCGATCGCCTCGTCATGCCGGTCGACCCGCGCCAAAATCCGCGCGATGCCCAGAAAGGCGGGGTAACATTCCCCGTTGGAAAGCGTTGCCGCCTCGTCATAAAGCCGCCGGGCATCGAGCAGACGGCCTTGACGCTCGAAAACCAACGCGGAAAAATAAGCCGCCAAGACCCCTTTCGGATTAATCTGCCGGGCCTTCTCCAAAAAGGGAAGCGCGGCGTTGTTCACGTCCGCTGTGGCGTTGGTCATTAAAACAACCCCGGGAAGGAGATTCGTCAAATAGTCGGTACTGTCGGCGGGCGGCTGCGTCCATGTTCCTTTTTGTACGTCGGCGATAATCTTCGTGTAAGCGAGGTGCAACGGCGGGTTTGCCTCCCCGTGGGGAACACCCGCATCGGGATAGATCAAGTCCACGAGCAACGCGGCGATAGCGTTCAGCATACGGCCGTATTCACTCTGCAAAAGAGCGCGGCCTTCGAGCAGCGCAAGCGCGTTCCGCAGGGCTCCCGGACTTCCGATTTCAAGAAGACCGTGCGCCTCCTTGAGAATTTCCGCCGAGGTCGCGGTCGTCCGGGGCGAACCGCCGGGCGCGGCTTCCTCAGACGAAGTACGCGCCGCCTGCGGAGGCGGCGGAACCGCCGCGCAACTCCCGGCAAAAACGACAATCGTTACGGCAATCACGGTTGCCACGGCAACCGTGATTGCCCTGTGATCCGGGGGCGTTGCGGGGGCCCCTACAGCCCTCCGCGTCCTGCTTTGGGCTTCCGGGCCAGGGCGTACTCGGTAATGCGTCCATCCATGGACGCTTGGGGTACGCCTACAAAACCATGCACCGCATGGTTTTGTCCCCGCAGAGGGGGGTGACGGAAGCCGCGCACAACCGCAAGCCCGACCGGGTTTGCGGTTGTGCGCGGCTGGAGGCAGGGGGGAGACTTCCCCCTCCTTGCCTAATATGTTTTGGATAGAAGCACTATATCGTTCCATTGCCATCAGGTTACCGTTCTTTCGGGACAAGCGAACCCAACACGAGGATGAGGCCCGCCAGCACGACCGGCAACGGCCACCAGTTCAGCATGAACTGCTTGAACGACCAGGGTGCCAAGTCAAGCGAAAAGAAGAGCAACACACAGCCCAAAATGATGAAGACAAGAGCGGGTAGCAAGTACACCACGTGGATCCGGGTAAACCGATACCACCCTGCGGGGATGAGCGAAAGTCCGGCAAACACGGAGAGCAAGGGCCAAGACTGGGAAAAAGGAATCGGCAGAACCTTTAACACCAGCAGCACGAGAAAAAAGCCGATCAACAGAAAATAAGACGCGAAGAACAGGTACAGCGAACGCTTGCGCAACTTGATCGCGTAGATGGCGAAGCCCGCCCCCGCCGCCAAAAACAACACAGGCACGATGACGGACAGCCGTGAAATTCCCTGAATCGCGGCAAAGAGCGCGAGTACGCCTCCCACCATAAACACAAGCCCCACAGAGAAAATGACACGCGCCGCAACCGATTTCTTTACAACAACAGGCATACCTATAGTATACGATAAAACCCGCCCATAGGCAAGCATAATTTCACCAATAACTATTCAGCCGGCCGCTTATTTGACGAGCGCAACCGTCATTGCGAACCCGAAGGGTGAAGCAATCCAGACGAGGGGCGTTCTCCCTGGATTGCCGCGCCCGCTCTACCGAGCGGCTCGCTTGCAATGACGGGGTGACGGGCGCAATGACGCGGGAACCATCGTCATTGCGGGGCGCGTGGCGGGCATCGTCATTGCGAACCCGCAGGGTGAAGCAATCCAGACTGGGGGCGTTCTCCCTAGATTGCCGCGCCCGCTCTACCGAGCGGCTCGCTCGCAATGACGGGGTGACGGGCGCAATGACAACCGCTCCAGCGAGGAACCTATCGCTCCCTAAGCCTGGGCCGCATCCGGCCCTAAGCCTGGGAGGTATAGATAACAGCCAGGCTGTTATGCATCGATAACAGCCAGGCTGTTATGCATCGATAACAGCCAGGCTGTTATGCATCGATAACAGCCAGGCTGTTATGCATCGGTAACAGGGGCTGTTATGCATCGGTAACAGGGGGCTGTTATGCATCGGTAACAGGGGCTGTTATGCATCGGTAACAGGGGGCTGTTATGCATCGGTAACAGGGGCTGTTATGCATCGGTAACAGGGGCTGTTATGCATCGGTAACAGGGGGCTGTTATGTATCGATAACTAAGCAATCGGCTCAACGCTTCGCGTTGAGCGTGGGTGAAGGCCGTCACGCCGGATTGCTTCGCCGCTTCGCGGCTCGCAATGACGGGCGGGCTCGCAATGACGCGGGGACCATTGTCATTGCGAGGAGGCGGCAACATAGTTGCCGTTAGCGACGAAGCAATC
>JAISZQ010000144.1 GCA_031269165.1 Spirochaetaceae bacterium | reverse complement strand
ATACATACCCATCAGCGCGTATTCGCATACATTCGCGTACATTCGCGGACAAAAAAACTAAAAATCTGTGTGATCCGTTGACCACTCTTATATTCCATTGGCTTAAGTTGTTGACAGTGGGGGACTTCCCCCTTATGTTTGGTTTTGGAACAGGCTCGCTTGTAACGGTCAACGGGTACGGTGTATACTTTTGGTATGACAAATCTGCTTCGAACGCACACATGCGGGGCGTTGCGCCTCTCCGATGTGGGTAAGGCCGTGGTACTGAACGGCTGGGTGAACAAGGTCCGCAATCACGGCGGGATTTCTTTTATTGACGTGCGCGACCGTTACGGGACGACGCAGGTTTTCTCGGGCGACGAGGATGCCGCGCTGAAAGAGACGGCGGCGGCGCTCAAGAATGAGTTTTGTGTCGCCGTGGAGGGGGAGGTTCGTGCCCGGCCGCCCGCGATGGTGAATAACGAGATGCCGACCGGGGCAGTTGAGGTTGTGGCGAAGCGGCTCGTGATTCTCTCGCGGTCCGAGACGCCGCCTTTTCAGATTGACGAGGCGGAGAACGTGCGCGAGGAGTTGCGGCTCAAGTATCGCTACCTCGACTTGCGTTCCGAGGCGATGCAGAAGCGGATCAAACTGCGGAACGATGTGACGTTTGCGGCGCGGTCGTTTCTGGAGGGCGAGGGCTTTCTCGAAATCGAGACGCCGACGTTTATCAAAAGTACGCCGGAAGGGGCGCGGGATTACCTGGTCCCGTCCCGGCTCTATCCGGGGCAGTTCTACGCGCTTCCCCAGTCGCCGCAACTGTACAAGCAGATTTTGATGGTGGCGGGGTTTGACAAGTATTTCCAGATCGCCCGCTGTTACCGGGACGAGGATGCTCGCGGCGATCGGCAGCCTGAGTTTACCCAGATCGACATCGAGATGTCTTTCGTGGGCCGCGAGCAGGTCTTGTCGCTGGCCGAGCGGCTCATGGGGCATATCTTTGAGCGGACGTTGGGGCTGACGCTTCCGGCGCAGTTTGTGCGCCTCACCTACGAGGAGGCGCTTGAGACCTACGGCACCGACAAGCCCGACCTGCGCTTCGGGATGCCGTTGCAAGACTTCGCCCCGTGTGCGCGAAAGGCTGAGTTTCGGGCGTTTAACGAGGCGCTTGATGCGGGCGGCGCGGTAAAGGCCCTGGTCGTGAAGAAAGACGTGCTCAACGGAAAAGAATATTCCCGCAAGCAGATTGAGGAACTTGAGGCGCAGGCGAAAATCTACAAGGCCGCCGGGATGGCGTGGATGAAGATAAACACAACGGGTATCTTCGAGGGCGGCGTGTCAAAGTTTTTCGCGGGGCAAGAGGCGGCCATCTGCGCGGCGCTTGACGCGGGGCCGGGCGACCTTGTCTTGATCATTGGCGGCGCGAAACGGAAGGTCGTGAACACGGCCCTCGGCGCGGTGCGTACCAAACTGGGACACGACTTGAACCTCTGCAATCCCGCAGCCTTCGCCTTCGCCTGGATCATCGACTTTCCGCTCTTCGAGTTTAACGAGGAAGAAGGCCGCTGGGAGGCCGCCCATCACATGTTTAGCCGCCCGCAGGAAGCGTTTATCGCCGGCCTCGAAAAAGACCCCGGCGCGGCGAAGGGCGACCTCTACGACCTTGTGCTCAACGGCTACGAACTGGCCTCAGGCTCGATCCGTATCCACGAGAGCGACTTGCAAAAACGTATCTTCTCGATTGTCGGCTTCGACCCGGAAAATGCGGAAAAGCGGTTTGGGTTTTTGACTGAGGCGTTCAAATACGGCGCGCCTCCCCACGGCGGCATTGCTCCGGGGCTCGACCGGCTCGTTATGCTGATGGCGGGCGAAACCTCGATAAAAGAAGTCATCGCGTTTCCGAAAAATTCTTTCGCGCAGAGTCCGATGGACGAATGCCCCGGCGAGGTCGACGCAAAACAGCTTGACGAACTGCACTTGGCGATAAAAGGTTTGTGAGGAAAGCGAAGAAAACGTAATCACCGAGGCCGTTCCAAAACCTCACGTTTTGACAAGGCAACTCTGCCTGCCCGCACACTTTGTTTGCCCAGCAACCTTTTAAAAGCGCGGTTTTGCAATCAACCATAGTTTGTATTGCGAAACCGCAATAGCCGAAGGCGACAGCCTGTCAAAACGCTTTTTGTGTTTTGGAACAGGCTCATCTCCCGTTACCCAATAGGGTGCCTCCCCGGAAGCAACTTAGCCGAACCTGTTGATCAGAGTCTCCAGCATCGAGTTGATTGTGGTGACGAAGCGGGCGGCGGCGGCATAGCCGTGCTGGTATTTGATCATCGCGGCGAGTTCCTCGTCCATGTTGACACCGGACATCGAGTCGCGCATATCGCGGAGTTGTTTCATGATGAGGTTCTCTGTGGACAGGGCGACGCCGGATTGGCGGTTCATCTCGCCGACACGGGCGACAGCCTGGGCGAAGTGGTCGTCAAAGGTTTTGTCCGAACCGACCATCACGGGGTTGTTGCGGATGGCGGCGATGGCGAGGGCCGCGTCTCCGTTGCCGGGGTTGGCGGGGCGTCCGTTTGCGCCGAAACCGCTCGCAATCGAGGCGCGGTCTTTCAGCAGGATGGGGTTGATCTCAAGCCAGCCCGCCGGATGGGTGTCCGGGGCCGTGGAGAGGGACTCCGCCCCGCCCCGGACGAGGTTTGCCGCGTCCGGTTCGCCCCAGTCATAGACCGCCCCCCGTTCGAGGATCCCCGCATAGTCGGTGAGGAAATAGCCTGAGTCTTCGACGTGGCGGATCACGAAATCGGGGTTTTCGGCGTTTTCCGCGGGGGTGGCCTTCAGTTCCAAGCGGCCCTCGCGGTTGATGCGGGCGACGACTTCCGCGCCTGAGTTGTTGATGCGGGTGATAAACTCGGCAACGGTGTCGGTGGGGTAGTAGGGCACGGTAACGCGGCCGTCTGCGTTGGACGCGCCGCCCGCCGCAAGGGTGACGGTGCCCGCAAGGCCGATCTGCGCGTTTGCTTCGAGCGGGTTCGTGCCGTTCATGCGGAAGAGATAGGTTGAGTCCTCCACGCCGTCGCTGTCCCGGTCGTAGTTGCCGAGTACGTTCGTGGTGAGGTGCCGCTCGGTGAAGAAGTCGAGGCCGGTCCTGCCGTTCGTGCCATAGGCGGAACGGTGGACCTCGTTCACGAGGTCGGCAAAGTTCATCGTCATATTGTCAAGGCTCTGCATCTCGCTTGCGATCGTCTCGTCACGAAGCTCAACGAGGGCGGCAAGGCTCCCCTTCGTCCGCGTAAACGCGACCTCCTGATACGGCTCGTTCCCTTTCAGCGGATCGTGCGCCCACATCACGCGGCCATACCCGTCGTCCCGTCCGCCCGCCGTCACCACAAACTGACGGCCAATGCCGCCCTGGATCAAAACGTTCCCGCCTGCATGAACCATGAACTCGTCCCCGTCGCGCACGTCTACCCTGATGTCTATTATAGAAGAAAGCTGGTCAACCAAGAGATCGCGCCGGTCGAGCAGGTCGTTCGGGTTGTCCCCCTGGGCGCGGACCTTCTGAATTTCCGTGTTGAGACCGGCGATCTGCCGCGAAAGATCGTTGACCTTATCCACAGTGAGCGTGATGTCGCGGTTCACGTTGTCGGAGAGGTTTTTAAGGCTGTCAAAGCGGGTGTGAATCGCGTCGGTAAGGGTCTGTCCCCGCGTAACCACGGCTTCCCGAGGCGCGCTGTCCGCCGGGTTTGCGGCAAGCTCCTGCCACGCGTCCCAAAACTGGTCCATCTTGGAACGGATAGAACTCTCGCCCGGTTCGAGATACATCTGGTCAAGCTGGCGGACATACTGGTCGCGGGCCGTCCAGTAGCCCTCGCCCGACGCCTCGGCAACGATACGCCCGTCGAGCAACTGGTCGCGCACCCGCTCGATCCGGTCAACGACAACGCCCTGCCCGATCTGCCCCGGAGTCTCCGCCCGGTTCAACGCCGGAAGATAGATCGGGTCCATCGCCTTGAACTCGACCCGCTGACGGCTGTACCCCTCGGTCGAGGCGTTGGTAAGGTTATGCCCGGTCGTGCCCAGCGCCGTCTCGTGCGCCATGACGCCGCGCTTGCCGATTTCCAATCCCGAAAATGTCGAACCCATCGTAAACTCCTATTTTATTGCTCGCTTCGCCGCATAATGATGCGGACAAAACGAGACAGCCTCATCACTCGTCCGTGTCTGAAGCCGAATCCCGCAGAAAAATTGCTTCCCTTTCGCTTTCGCCAATTGCTTGCAATTCCGTCTGCAATCCCTGAACAATGCCGCTTAACGCCGCAAGCCTCACCGCCAGCGCTTCGCTTTTTGTCGCGGGTCTGAGTTCTCCTCGTTCTGCCGCGCTCACCACGGCGTTCACCACTTCGTCAACTGGTATCTCGTCATAATTCATAGTACGTCTCCAATAAATAGTAGAATTGTTTTCTCAACTTCATGGCATGAACGACCACCAAGCGGTCGCGTTCGACATCCTCTATTGCTATAATCTCCAACGCCTTTCCCCTGTTATCAAACCCGACAAATAGGCATTTGGGGGGAGGGTAATCAAGCACCATATCGTTCCTGAAATTAAGCAAACAGGAACAGATACTCTGTCCTGATATGCCGTGTTTGTACGCGCTGTCCAAAATAACGATCCTCATCATTCTACCTCAACTATTCCAAAAAGTATACCCCTTGTCGCTAATAGGTTTGGTTAAGGACAAGGCTCCGCATATCGGCGGCGGCGTGTTTACCTGAGCGGGAATAGATCGCGCCGCGCTTTTCGGGATAGATCGCTTCGATGAAAGCCCCGGTGAGCGCGCGCTGTTCTTCGAGGTACCGCGCAACGGCCTCTCCCGTCCAGCGGATCTTGTTGATCTCCGCTTTGAGACAGCGTTTCAAGGCGGCGATTTGCGGTGTCTCGGCATCCGCGCTGTTCTGCCGGGCCGCTTCCAACTCGGCGAACCGGGCGGCGGCCTCTTCGATCTGCCGGGTATACGTTTCAAATGCGGCCCACTCCCGCTTTTCGACCGCTTCTTTTACCTTTGTCTGCGCCGTACTTACGGCAACCAAGAGAGCAAGCTCCGCCTCAAGAATGGCATCCAGCCCGTTTGACTTTTCCATACTTTCTTATCGGAGAAAAGAGAGGCAAAGATAATAGAGGCTGTTCCAAAACTTCAGTTTTTGGAACAGCCTCAAATATAAAACAGCAGTCCAACAAATATGCTCTTTCGCATAACTATTCTTTTCATTTACCCGCCTCCGAACCAGACGCTCGAACCGTACTCGTCAAATTTTCCCCGTTGCCGAGATCGGGTCTGAGGGGCTTACGCTACCCCCTTCTGCGGGGGTTCTCATCCACGGTCAACAAATTAAAAACATGAAATAGAAAAATGGCCCCCGGATTACCCGGATTATCACATGAGGCTGTTCCAAAACCAAGCGAAAGGGGGAAAGCCTTCCCCCTCGCTACGGCCAGCTCACACCCTTGCGGGGTATACCCCGCAATGGTTTGAGCCGTCCTCCGCTACCCCCTTCAACGGGGGTTTCCCCCCCCCGTAACGCCCCCGGATCACTGCGAGGAAAAAACCTCGTGGGGTTTTGGAACAGCCTCACATAAAATTCCCGCTCAGTCTATGAAAATCAGGGTAATCCGGTGACAGGATCCTTCATTTGTTGACCGTGCCTACCACTCCCCGTAACCGGCAATGACATCGCGGAAGAAGTAGGCCGAATCTTTCGGGTGCCGTTTCAGCGTCGCGTAGTCGCAGAACACGATCCCGAACCGGCGCGAATACCCCCACGACCACTCGTAGTTGTCGAGGAACGACCACGCGAAATAGCCCTTGAGGTTGATCCCTTCGTTGATCGCCTTTTCGCACGCCTTAAGATGCTTCCTCGTGTAGACGATACGTTCAGGATCATGCACCCGCCCGTCCGCTTCGAGGACATCTTTCCGTGCATAGCCGTTCTCCGTGATGTAGATCGGCAGGTTTCCCCCGCTGATCTCGTGTACCCAGCGTAACTGCCGGAGCAGTCCGTAGGGCGTGTCGTACCAGCCCATGTCCGACGCCGTCTGCCACGACGGCTGCCCCTCGTATTTACGCGGCGCGTTTTCGTTCCACGAGACGGCGGTCTCGCTATAGTAATTCATGCCGATGAAGTCGATCGGCTGCCCGATGAGGTCCATGTCGCCCGCCTCGACCGGGAAGCGATAGCCAAACTGCTTGGTAACGATCTCAGGATACGCCTTCCCCAGAACCGGCCCGGTAAACACCTCGCTGTCGAAGGCCCGTCCGATGAGCGCCGCCTCCTTGTCCTTGTCCGAGTTGGTCGCCGGACGCGGCGTGGCAAGATTCCACGTGATCCCGATCGGCGTCTTCAAGCCCGCGTCGTGATGCGCCTTCACCATGAGCCCGTGCGCCAGATTGATGTGGTGAACCGCGCGAATCGCCGCGTCAAAGTCCTCTTTCCCCGGCGCGTGCTGGCCATGGGCGTAACCCAGATAGGCGATACACCACGGCTCGTTGATCGTGATCCACTGGTCAACGACATCCCCCAACGCCTTGAACACCGCCTTCGCGTACTCACCCGCCGCGACCGCCGTCTCCCGCCGGGGCCAGCCCCCTTCGTCCTCAAGCACCTGCGGCAAATCCCAGTGGTAGAGCGTCGCGCACGCCTTCATGCCGTACGTATGCAACTCCTCGCAGAGCCCCCGATAGTAGGCAACCCCCTCCTGATTCACCGCGCCCCGCCCCTCCGGCAGAATACGCGGCCACGCAATCGAGAACCGATATGCCTTGAACCCCAACCGCGCCATCAACGCGACATCTTCCTTATAACGATGATACTGGTCGCAGGCCACATCGCCCGACTCCCCGGCAAACACCTTGCCCGGCGCACGCGCAAACGTGTCCCAGATACACTCGCCCCGTCCCCCCTCGTGGGTAGCCCCCTCAACCTGATAACTCGCCGTCGCCGTTCCCCACAGGAAATCGGCTGGAAATTCCAAACGCCCCATAGCGTCCTCCTTGTCTCTTCTATACTACCACGATTCCCGCGCCATGGGAACAAGGCGGCAGAAATACGCATAGTCGAGGCTGTTCCAAAACCATGCGCGTTAGCACACCGTCAATGAGTTTTTGAACAGGCTCAAGTCCACAGATTACGTTTTTTGTCCACGGATTATAACGTTGGGGGAAGTCGCGGCAAATTGCCAACCACTGTCAATAACTTAAGAATTTTGGTCCGCGAATGGGCGCGAATAAGTGCCATATAGGGCAATGCGGATTTCACCCGGATGGGCGCAGATTTTTTTCCCGCCGCAAAAACCCATCAATTCCCGTCGGCTTCAAGGTGGCCGACGGAATTGCCTTGCGTTCGCAAACATCCTGTTTGCTCACTCCAGGCCGGGGTTTTTGCTAAAACGGCTTCCTTGCCGTTTTGCGGGAAAAAAATCCTCCGATTACTCAGATTTTTTTCCCGCCGCAAAAGCCCTTCAATTCCCGTCGGCTTCTAGGTGGCCGACGGGAATTGAACCCGCAACATCCAGATCCACAATCTGGGACTCTAACCTTTGAGCTACGGCCACCATACAGGAAAGAAGTTTATGCGAAAGACAAAATTGTGTCAATAGCATGGCGTTGCGTTTGCGGTCAAACATGATCAAACCACAAGTCTGGGACAAACCCAGGGCTATTGCATTTACTTTTTGAAGATGACGGAGGACATATAGTCAGGGTTAATGGAGGCGGCGAACCGCCGTTTGGGTCCAGTCATTTTCGTTTTGCCGGAGGGCCGGGGATCAGGAGCGGC
>JAISZQ010000143.1 GCA_031269165.1 Spirochaetaceae bacterium | reverse complement strand
GCGCGTATTCGCAACGCCATGTCCGGCGCACATTCGCGTACATTCGCGGACAAAAAAACTAAAAATCTGTGTGATCCGTTGACCACTCTTATATTCCATTGGCTTAAGTTGTTGACAGTGGGAGACTTCCCCCTGTCAACAACTTAAGCAAAAAGAAAAGAAAGGTCCGCGGATTGCGCTATAGGGCGATGCGGATTAACACGGATCGGGCGGATTAAATCCGTGAAAATCCGCTTCCTCCGCGCAATCCGTGCTTCCTCCAATTTTCCATTCTCCATTTACCATTATCCATTCGCGCACCGCGCGCACCCCCTTTTTGCTGAGATTTTGAACAGACACTTAAGGAGCAGTACGATAAGGGCGTGGAATTGATCAACGAACCCCTGCTCAGGCGGCGTCTCCGGCGGCATAGCGAGCCGCCGTGTAATCTTGACCTTATACAAGAATGGGTAGATAATCATGAAGAAGCGATTTTGCGGGCGTTGTGTTCCGCAAGGAAGAGGTCTTATGATAGTGAGTACATTCAAACGCGGGCTTAAGATTCCGGGGCGCAAGGGCGCGACCGAGGGAAAGCCGGCGGAGACGGTGCCTATCCCGACGCAGGTGGTCATACCGGTCAACCAGCATCTGGGCGCGCCGAACAAGGCGATTGTCGCGGTCGGCGACACGGTGAAGCGGGGACAGAAAATTGCGGATGCGGCGGGGCCAAGTCCGATGAGCGCGCCGGTTCACGCGTCGATTGCGGGGGTGGTAAAGAAAATCGAAGTACGCGCTCAGACGAACAACGCCGAGGGGCCGTGTATCATCATCGAAGGAGACGGCAGCGAGGCAAGCTGGCACGATACGGCCTTCATGGAGCCGCTCGATCCCTTTCAGTGTACTAAGGAGGAGGCGCTTGCCCGTATCCGCGAGGCGGGCGTTGTCGGCATGGGCGGGGCGGGGTTTCCCACCCACGTGAAGCTCAACGTGCCTCCTCGTCAGACGATTGACACGATCATCGCGGACGGCGCGGAGTGTGAGCCCTACCTGACCACGGACGAGGCGGCGCTTGAGGGCAAGACGGACGTGATTATCCGGGGGCTTGCCATCGTGATGAAGATCACCGGGGTCAAGAAGGCGATCATCGGCCTCGAGGACAACAAGGCGCATCTCGTGCCGGTCATCGAGGAAAAGGCGCGGAAGGCGGGCTATCCGGGCGAGATCACGGTGGGGCTCTGCCGGACGCGCTATCCCCAGGGCGGCGAGAAGCTGCTCATCACGGCACTTACCGGGCGGGAGGTGCCTTCGGGCGGCCTTCCCGGAGACGCGCACTGTATCGTGCAAAACGTGGGGAGTCTCATTGCCATCGCCGAGGCGTTTGACGGGCGGCCCCTCATCGAGCGCGGCCTTACCGTTTCAGGGGGCGCATGCGGTCATCCCCGAAACATTGTCGCGCCCATCGGTACGGTTCTTGCCGGTCTGCCGCCCGATTTTCTTGCCATTGACTATAACAACTTGGCGAAGATTCTCGCCGGCGGCCCGATGATGGGGTTTGCGATCCCCAGCGACAACGTGCCGATTCAGAAGAACACGTCGGGCATCGTCTACATGACCGCCGATGAAACCACCGCCGACCCGGAAGGCGCCTGTATTCGGTGCGGGCGTTGTGTCCGCAACTGTAGCATGAAGCTCTTCCCCGTGCTGATGAGCAACGCGCTGGATACGGACGACGTGGACGAGGCGGTGCGGATAGGGCTCTTGGATTGTATCGAGTGCGGCGCGTGTACCTATATGTGTCCCGCACGGATAAAACTGGTTCAGCGTTTCCGCATCGGCAAGGCAAAACTCCGCATGAAGCAAGCGGCGGCGCAGGCTGCGGCTCAGAAGTGAGGAAGTATGGCAGAAGGACAAAAAGAACAAAAGTTATTGTTTCTGGCGTCGAGCCCGCATATCGTGAATCCGGCAAACGCGCAAGGCTTGATGCGGAATGTGCTTGTCGCGCTCGCGCCGGTAACGGTTTTGGGGATCGCGCTCTATGGATGGCACGCGCTCCTCGTCGTGCTGGTGTCGGTTGTGTCGGCAGAAGTCGCCGAGGCCGCGTTCCGGCTTATAACCAAGCGTGAGGCGCGGGTGCGCGATCTCTCGGCGGCGGTAACCGGGCTCCTGCTCGCGCTTGTGTTGCCGCCGGGACTCCCGCTCTGGATGGTCGCTCTCGGCGCGGTCTTTGCCGTCGTCGTGGCAAAAGAATTTTTCGGCGGGCTCGGCGCGAACGTGTTTAACCCGGCCCTGATCGGACGCGCCTTCCTGCTGACGAGTTTTCCCGCCGCGCTCACCTCGTGGGTCGCGCCGGGGGCGGACGCGGTAAGCGCCGCGACCCCGCTCTCGGTGATCAAGCTGGGCGCCGACAACCCCGCGCTGGAAGACTTTATCCGGCAGGGGCTTACCGCGGGGGACGGCGCAATGTGGCTCCGCCTCTTTTTAGGCAACCATGCGGGAAGCATCGGCGAGACCTCGGCGCTGCTCATCCTTATCGGGGGAATATTCCTCGCGCTGACGAAGACCATTGACCTCCGCGCGCCGCTTGCGATGATCGGCTCGGCCTTCATCCTGTCGGCCATCTTGGGGCTTGACCCGGTGTACGGCATTCTCACAGGCGGCCTCCTCTTCGGCGCGGTCTTCATGGCGACCGACTATGTGAGCGCCCCGGTTACCGAAACGGGCAAGATCATCTTCGGCATAGGCTGCGGTATCATCACGGTGCTCATCCGCACGTTTGGCTCGTATCCCGAAGGGGTGATGTACTCGATCCTCATCATGAACGCGGCAACGCCCCATCTGAACAAAATCCTCCATAAAAAGTATGGCTGGAAGCCGAAACCAAAAGCCGTGGCGGCGGGAGGCGCAAAATGAAAGACACGATAAAAATGGTGGCCGCCCTCGTGATTTTCGCGACGGTGGCATGTGTGGGGCTTGCCTTTGTCTATGAAGGAACCAAGCCCGTCATCGCAGAGCGGGCGAAAGCCGATCTCGACGCCGCATTGAAGGAAATTTTCCCGGACGCGGACACGTTTGACGCGATAGAGGGCCTGTCCGGCGGCGATCCTGCCGTCAAATTTAACGCGGCCTACTCGGCAAAGAAGGGCGGACAGGTGAGCGGCGTAGCGATTCAGGCAGCGTCCGGCGGCTTTAACGGCGACATCACCGTCCTTGTCGGCATCGCTTCAGACGGGGCCATCACCGGCGTGAAAATCCTTGCCAACACGGAGACGCCGGGCCTCGGTGCCAATGCGGCCAAAGAAAGTTACTTTGTGAACAAGGACAACGGGATCACGTTCTACGGCCAGTTCAAGGGCATGGCGGCAACCGACAACATCACCGTCCAGAAAGACGGCGGCAAAGTCGCGGCCATCACCGCCGCAACCATCACGAGCCGCGCCGTATCGCTCGTCGTCCGCGAAACGGTACAGGCCGGGGCCGCGTGGCTTGCCGCGGCAAGACGCGCCGAAGGAGGCACTTAAATTGAAAAACCTGCTTAAAACATTCACCAACGGGCTGGTAAACGAAAACCCGCTCCTCGTGCTGATGATCGGACTCTGTTCCAGCCTCGCCGTCACCACCTCGGTGAAAAACGGCCTCGGCATGGGACTCTCGATGACCTTTGTCCTCGTGATGTCCGAAGTCGTCATCGCGCTCTTCAAAAAACTCATCCCGAATGCGGTGCGCATCCCCGTCTTCATCATCGTCATCGCCGCGTTCACCACGATCATCGACTATGTGCTCCAAGCCTATTTCCCCGACCTCTCCAAAGCGATGGGCGTGTTCATCCCGCTCATCGTGGTCAACTGCATCATCATGGGCCGCGTGGAGGCGTTCGCGTCCAAAGCGTCGGTGCCCCATGCAATCGCCGACGGCCTCGGCATGGGACTGGGCTACACGTGGGTGCTTGCCGGAATCTCCCTCGTTCGGGAAATCCTCGGCAACGGCTCGATCTTCGACATTCCCCTCTGGGACGGCGACCCGATCCTCTTCTTCACGCTCGCGCCGGGCGGCTTTTTGGTATTCGCGTTGTTTATAAGTTTCGGTCTCTGGCTCAAATCCCGTTCAGGCGCGGCGGTCAACAGGGACAAAGCGGGGTGCTGTTAAATGAAAGACTTGTTCGGTATCTTTTTCAAGGCGTTTTTAAGCGACAACATCGTGTTGATGAGCTTCATCGCCCTCTGTCCGTTCATCGGAATGTCGACCGACGAAGAAAAGTCCATCGGCATGGGGGTCGCCGTCACCTTCGTCACCGTTTTGGCCACCTGCGTCACCTGGCCCATCTACAAGTATCTCCTTGAGCCGCTCGACCTCGTGTTTTTGGAAACGCTTGGCTTTATCCTCGTCATCGCGTCCCTCGTGCAGATCGTCGAGTTCTACCTCAAGAAGTGCGTCCCCGGCCTCTATTCGGCGATGGGCATCTACCTCGCCCTTATCACCACCAACTGCGCCATCCTCGCCGTTACGCTCAACAACATCTCCCGCGATTACACCTTTGTCCAGAGCATCGTCTACGCGGTCGGTGTCGCGCTGGGCTTCCTTCTCGCCCTCCTCTTGATGGCCGGAGTCCGCCGCCGCATCCGCACGAGCCCGATTCCCGCCTTCATGCAGGGAACGCCGATCCTCTTTGCGTCCTCGGCATTGCTGTCCTTGGCGTTCATGGGCTTCAGCGGACTGGTCAAGTAGCCACCTGCCGTGGAGGCCCTTGGGCGCATCGTGTGGGGAACGAGCATCAGCCCCCTTCGGGGGGAGAGTATGCACAAGAATAAGGTGGGGGAAGTCGCGGCAATTTGCCGCCCCCTCGCTCCAGCCGGCGCAAAGCCACAAGCCCAGTCGGGCTTGTGGCTTTGCGCCGGCTTACGCTACCCCCTCTACGGGGACAAAACCATGCGGTGCATGGTTTTGTGGGCGTACCTTAAGCAAACCGCAGGGTTTGCTCAGCGTCCATGGATGGATGCAGGACTGAGTACGCCCCGGCCGGAAACCCGAAACAGGATGTTGAGGGTTGTAGGCTCGCCCCCGTAACGCCCCCCATCTCCCGCGATTACACCTTTGTCCAGAGCATCGTCTACGCGGTCGGTGTCGCGCTGGGCTTCCTTCTCGCCCTCCTCCTGATGTCCACTGTCAACAACTTAAGCGAAAAGAAAGGTCCGCGGATTGCGCCATAGGGCGACGCGGATTAACATGGATCGAGCGGGGTATAATCCGTGAAAATCCGCGTCAATCCGCGGACAAAATTCTTAAGTTGTTGACAGTGTCCTGATGTCCGCCGCCGCATCCGCACGAGCCCGATTCCCGCCTTCATGCAGGGAACGCCAATCCTCTTTGCCTCGTCGGCGTTGTTGTCCTTGGCGTTCATGAGGTTGAGCGGGCCGGTAAAGTAGCCGAAAGATAAAGCGGGGACGCTGTTCCAAAAACTGAAGTTTTGGAACAGCCTCATTTGACAAAATCAGCAAAATCTGGTATATTAGCAGTATGGAATTGTATAACCTAAGAACACGTCTGCTCAAGGCGGGTATTTTTATGCTTCTTGTTGTTTTTTCCGCCTGTGGCTTTGAGACGCCCCAGCGCGTCATGGTGAGTTCCACGTTTGATCTGCACGTTCCCGTTGGTGATATTGGCCAAATGGAGGAGGTGCAGGATTTGCTTGAATACTTGAAAATAGAGAAAATACGCGAGTTTTTTGAGGAAGCGGTTGAGGAAACGGAGGAAACGGAGAATCCCCGCAAAGCAAACGTTTTCTATTATTATGCCGAGAAGGACTACACTGCCGGTGATGAGAAATCGGGCTATGTTATCCCGTTGCCGGATACTGCCGACAAAAATAAGAACGCCGAGGCTCCCTATACCGCCTTAAACGCGATTCGCTCCGATGAGGTGCGTACGCTGTTCATTCATTTCCCGCTTTCCCGCATGGATCTGGATTTTTCCGAGTATATGAAAACCGAGATTGAGACACCCGATGTGGTGTTGCCGGATATAGATACGCCTTTGCCTCCGGGAGCCGATATTCCCGGAGAGGGCTTTCCCGTTGATCCTATTCCGCTGGGCGTGATGAATGAGTGGGTAACGCGCATCAAGCTCAATGACACGGCGAAGGGCGTTTTTACCCAAGTGAGGCTCATAGGCGGCGCGGAATTGAATGACGCGCTTGAGCTGGCGATACCGGGATTGGGCATCGGCGCCAACGAGACGGATTTCCAGCAGGGCGTGCCCGTCGGCGAAGACCTTGTGTTTACCGCAAGCCAAGAAAAGACGCTGAACCCGCAAGTGGATAAGGAACTGAGTGTTTATCCGCGGCTCGTTCAGGTTCCGCCGGAAAGCGGCGGCAGTTACCATATCGTCGTTGACCTCAAGTGGACGGAGGCGGATGTGAATCCCGGCAAACATGGGGACTATCATGGCCTGATAACCCTGCCACTCAAGCAACTTGCCGACATTCTCGAAAAATACAAGCTGAAAACGCTTCCGTGCTATCTGTATGTCGGCGGGCCGTTTGACGGGGGCGCGATTCAAGGTGCAAAGATCACCCTGGATGACGGCAAGGGCTGGAAGATCGAAGAAGACATCACCAAGAGTTATGACTTTTCAACGTTGTATACGGGTTTGTCTCTGGAACATTCTTTTAACGAGCCGTTGTCTTACGCGAGTACCGCCTCGTTCAACCTTGCCGCAAAGGTGAATGAAGATTCTCTGGATGATATGCATATCGAATACCTGATAAGCTTGGGTGACTCCTGTATCGTAACGCAAGAACAAGGCGTCAGCGCCATTACCGCCGATCTCGTTATCCTTTTGCCTATGCAAACGGAAGTGGTGGAAACGGAGCCGGAGGCGGCGCTTACGTGGGAAGACGGACGGAGGTATACCCGTATGATGGAACTGGTGGATTACAGTTCGGAGGGTGATCTGTTTGGCCGCGACAAGGCCGGAGTTTCTATAAGCCGCATTGAGAACGCGCGCGTTTCGGGAACAGATGCGGATAACACGATCTTTGCCGGGGATCTCTTTCTGCGTATATATGACAATCTGTCGTTTGATCAACTGTTTCACATAGAGATGAACAAGGATTTTTCTATCGACATCGCGGGTGACGATATCCCGATGCCGTTTCAACCGAAATTCGCCGTATATGTGGAAAAGCCGGAGGCGGGCAATGCCGTCGTCAAGATCGAGTCGAAAAAGGACGGGGTAGACGACAAATTTTCGATGAAGATCAAGGCCGATGTGAGCGGAGAGGCGGAGTATGAGCAGGGTTTGTAACGTAAAACGGTTTCAAAACCATGCGCGGTTGGCGCGCCGTCAATTCGTTTTGGAACAGGCTCCCCTGACGGCCAAACGCCGTGCCGTCCGCCTCGCCATCCGCCTTGGCGGCATCCTCTTGTTTTTCTCCGCGTTGCCGCTCGCCGCTCAATCGCTTCCATTGGAAGCGCCTATTCCTGCGGAGGCGCCTATTCCTGCGGAAGCGCCTATTCCTGCGGAGGCGCCTATTCCCCCGGAAGCGCCTATTCCCCCGGAAGCGCCGCTTCCGTTTGCGGAAACGGCTCCAGAGAATGCGGCGTCCCCCCAAGATGCGGAGGTTGCGCCTCCACCGACCGTGACGGCCGACAGTGAGTATGTGGAACCGCCGGAAGAAGAAGCGTTTAGCCCTCCTGCCGTAGCGCCCGAACCCGAGTCCTTGCCGCGGAAGGCGGGGAACGCGCTGTACCGATACTTTTCCGCGCCGGGCGAAACCCGCCGCCGCGAGCCGCTCCGGCGTTTTGACTGGGAATTGTTTGCGGTGAACGTGAGTGTCATGAATAATTTTGTCGGCGCGTCGGACATTTTGCGGGAAACGATCAAGATCAATGTGACGGAGCTTGCTTCGCGTGTCGGCGAGGAAGGGATGCGGTTCAACACGGATATACTGTTTCGGAGCGCGATGCATTTTAACGGAGACGCCAAGGGGTTCGGACTCTTTACCGGAATGGACGGACGTCTCGATATGGTGGTGCCCGATACGCTGTTTGCGATCATGAACGGAAACACGCGGACGAGCGGCACGTTTTCGGTCTCCGGGGCGATCTTTGCCGAAGCCGGCTTTCACCGTTACTTTGACCTGAAAAAATGGCGCGTGGACATTCGGCCCGCATGGTTTATTCCGCTCGTGTACATACCGCGCTCCGACGTGGAGTTCACGTTTGACTCAGAGGACAGCTTAAACCTCGGATCGTTCGGGACGGCAACCGCGTATCTGCCGGTCAACCTCAATGAATCCGGTGCCGCTATGGTGAACAATTTCGGCGGGTTTGATTTTTCGGTGGCGGTGGAATACGCGCTCTTTCCGATACTCGATGTCGGGTTGGATGTGGTTCACATTCCCTTTATGCCCTCCCGTTTGAGCAACAAGGTACAGGCTTCGATAGACGATAACATTATTGATGACGCGAGTGTCATCGACATCATGCAGGATCCTGATAGCCTTTCCTTGAATTTTTCTCCCGATTATGCGCGGGAATCCGCCGAGATCTATGTGACGCGCCCTTTTAGCATGAATATGTGGCTGCTCTACCGCCCGTTCAGAACCGATTTTTTGGGCGTAAAGCCGCACATCGGATTTACCACCAATACCCCGTCCGGCAACACCTATCTGAACATAGGGCTGGAACTGGAATTCAACGTGGGCCGGATATTTTTCTTTACGGCGCGAAGCGGGTGGGATGACGGCATCTGGCGGCACGGCGCGGGGCTGGGCATCAACCTCCGCGTGTTCCAACTGAATATTGAGGCTGCTCTTGCTTCCCTGGACTATCTCGCGTCGTGGAGCGGTCGGGGGCTTTCGGTTGGCACCGGAATTCACGTCGGATTCTAGCGAGCCGTCTTTTCTGCCGGGTTGCGTCTATCAGGCCGCTCCCGGCCGTGAAGCGGATCTCGCCTCGGAGATGAGTGAAGGTGGCGGGGAAGGGGAGGGCGCGGGCCGGTCCGATTGGGTTATGGGCAATTTGGTCTACCGGGCGCATCCTCCTCCTTATCCGGTGTACTGGTGGCGGAATCTGTGGGAGACTCCGTTCGTGTGTTCGTTTTCTTCTATTAAGAAGGCCGCCGCCGTGTTGCGTTCCCTGCAACGTAACTGGATCTGTGTCCCGCACGGGTACTATGGCCGGGCACGGCTCATCCAGGAGGCGCTTCCCTTTATCGCCCAGAAACGCCGCCCGCTTGATTACAACGTGCCCGCTTCTCCGGTCGGGAGTTGGACGCTCGTCGGGGAACACACGATGCTCGCGTCCGCCCGGTGCGCGTCCCCTTTTCCCGGCGGTATCATCGAGTTTGAAGAGGACAAAGAGGGGCCGCCAAGCAGGGCCTATCTGAAACTTGCCGAGGCCTTTATCCGGCTGGGAACCCGCCCCGTTTCCGGCGAGACCTGTCTTGACGCGGGGGCGAGCCCGGGCGGGTGGACGTGGATGTTGTCGCGGCCGATGGTATCGGGGCCGGGGGCAACGCCTTCCGCTTCGCCCCGGATCATCGCGGTTGACCGCGCCCCGCTTGCGCCGTCCGTGGCGGCCCTTCCCTCTGTAACCTTTTTGCGGCACGATGCTTTTACTCTTAGACCGGAGGACATAGGCGCGATAGACTGGCTTTTCTGCGATGCGGCCTGTTATCCCCAGCGGCTCTACGGGTGGATCGAACAATGGCTCGCCTCCGGTTTGTGTAAAAACTATGTGTGTACTATCAAGATGCAGGGTCAAGGCGATATGCAAACGGTGCGCCGCTTCGCGCGTCTCCCCGGTGGCACGGTTGTTCATCTTTACCATAACAAGCATGAGCTTACATGGATGCGGGGTTCTGTGATAAGATAACGGAGCCTGTTCCAAAACGCGGTTCGTTTTTCACAGGCTGTAGCCTTCGGCTATTGCGGTTTTTCAGGCTAAAGCCGGGCTTTAGCCTTACAAAACGGCGTTTTTAAGGGGTGCTGTTCCAAAACGTGAGGTTTTGACGGCCTCGGTTATCTTTTATGAAAATGAAGGGTTGTATGGGTTTTAAGTATCGGTTCTTGGAGGCGGGGTTTTTTCTTGCGTCGGGGGGCTTTCGGCGCGGGAGGAGCGTTCACTCCCCCGAAGGGGGAAACAGGCGGCTGTTTCCTGCACGACTGATCCAAGGGGGGCCCCGTCGGGGCTTTTGTTTGGCGGTTTTTTTCCTTGTGCTGGGAGGACTTTCGGCGCAGGAGGGCGAGTGGTATCAGGGCAAACCGATTCGCACCATCGAGTTTAGCGGTCTTCGGTCGGTGAAGTTTGCCGATATTGAGGGGGTAACCGCGCCCTATATCGGGCGTATCTTCAATGATGACGTGTTCTGGGAGCTTCAGGGGAGGCTTTACGCGCTGGAATACTTTGAGACGATTACCCCGGCAGCGGAACCGACGGGGATTCCGCTGGGCAGCGAAGTCGCGATCCGGTTTACCGTAACCGAGCGGCCCCATGTGACGCAGATCGTGTTTAGCGGCAACGCGGGGCTGTCGCGGAGCGAGTTGATGAACGCCATCACGATCAAGGTGAGCGACGTGGTGAACGAGCCCCGGATCAG
This sequence comes from Spirochaetaceae bacterium, assembly GCA_031269165.1. GTDB lineage: Bacteria > Spirochaetota > Spirochaetia > Treponematales > Breznakiellaceae > JAIRNN01. The sequence continues at coordinate 5,077 of JAISZQ010000143.1, read as the reverse complement.
GCTCGACGAACAGGCCGTCGTCACGAAGTATCTGGAAAAGGGCTATCCCGACGTAACCGTGACGTCGTCCACAAGGCCGGACAACAAGGGGGACGGCATCATTCTCACGTTTACCGTGAGCGAGGGGATGCGTACGGTCATCGAGTCGATCCATTTCGAGGGGAACACGGCGTTTTCCGAGAAGACGTTGCTGGGAAGGCTTTCGCTGAAGAAGAAGTCGGGGCTGTTTCAGTCCGGCGCGTTCTCCGAGGCCAAACTTCTTGCCGACCGGGCGGCGGTTACGAGTTACTATCAGGAACGGGGCTATATCGACGCGGCGGTGCAGGACGTGGTGCGGACCTCGCGGCAGGACGACAAGGGGACGAACCTTTTGAGTATCACGTTCAGGGTTTACGAGGGGCGGCCGTGGACGTTTGGCGGTGTTACGTTTACCGGCAACGAGATTTTTTCAAGCGAAGAACTGGCGGCACTGGTGAGGACGAAGGAGGGGGCCATCATCAATGCGCGGAGGCTTGAGGCTGATCTTCAGCGGGTGAGCGACCGCTACTATGAAAACGGCTACATCTTCAATGCGTTTGGCCGTGAAGAGACCCGCGACGAGGAGCGGGGCGTGATCTCCTTCCACATCCCCATCGTGGAACGGGGACGCGCCCATGTCGAACATCTCATCGTCCGGGGCAATGTGAAGACCAAGGATCACGTCATTCTGCGGGAGATTCCGCTTGAGCCGGGCGAGCCTTTTTCCAAGACGAAAATTTTAGAGGGTATGCGTAACCTCTACAACCTCCAGTTCTTTTCCAGCGTCGTGCCCGATACGCCGCCGGGGAGCGCGGACCAGTTGATGGACGTGATCATCAACGTTGAGGAACAGCCGACGACGAACGTGAACTTAGGTCTGGCGTTCTCCGGTTCCTCAGACCCCAACGATTTTCCGATTTCCCTCATGTTCAGCCTCACCAACAGCAACTTCATGGGTTATGGCAACAGTCTGGGCGGGGAGACCAACCTGTCGCCGACGGCGCAGAGCGCGTCTATCCGTTACACGCAGAGCTGGCTTTTCGGGCTGCCGCTTTCCGGAGGGTTTGATTTTACGTTCACCCATCGGCAGAATTCCGCCTTTCTCGACAATATGGCCCCGTGGTTTAACGGCGACGAGGACTACGCCTATCCCGACGGCTTTGATTCGCTTGAAGACTACGAGGATAGTTACCTGCCGACCTCCGATTATCTTATGCAGTATGAGACGTGGACGTTTTCGTTGGGCTTTTCGACCGGTTACCGCTGGTCGACGCCCTGGGGAAATCTGGGTCTGAGCGGCGGTATCAGGACGGGCGCGGTGCTGAATACGTTTGACAACGTGCTGAACCGGCCTTTCGACCCGCAACTCCGCGACAAGAACGGGATATGGACGCCGGCGAACTCTTTCTGGACGATGCTCTCCCTTGACCAGCGCGATCTCTACTATGATCCCAGCCGGGGCTACTATCTTTCCCAGCGGGTCGGTATCTACGGCCTCCTTCCCGGCGAGATTGAAAACGAGCACTACATCAAGACCGATTCCCGCGCCGAGTTGTTTCTCCGGCTCTGGCATGTGGATGTTACCGAAAAATGGTACTTCCGGGGTGTGCTGGGACTGCATTCCAGCCTTGCCCAGATCTTCCGTCAGCCGGGGTATGAGGCGCCGATCATCGCCGATTCAAACAAGCTCGCGATTGACGGTATGTTTATCGGGCGCGGCTGGGTGAGCGAGCGGCGGCATACGGGGCTTGCCTTGTGGGAAAACTGGGCGGAACTGCGTATTCCGCTGGTTCCGGGCGTTCTCGCATGGGACTTTTTCTTTGACGCGGTGGCCGTCGCCAGCGAGCCCGATTATATCTTTGGCGATGATCCGATTGGCGCGGATAACGATCTGCAAAGCCGGATGCGTTACAGCATGGGAGGCGGCTTCCGTTTCACGCTCCCGCAACTCCCGTTCCGCTTCCTTTTTGCCAAGCGGTTCAAGGTTGTCGACGGCGAGGTCGAATGGCAAAACGGCGGCTTGTTCGGCGATCTGGGTATGGACTTCGTACTCAGTTTTGCGTTATCCTACTAGGGCGAGAAAAAAGGGGAAACTCAACGGATGAAGAAAGCGGCGTTGTTTCTGATATATATCGTTTTGGGTGTTTTCGCGGGGGCGCAGCAACTCACGCGCTTTGCGGTGGTCGATCTCCCCAAGGTCTATACCTCGTTTTTTCGGGAGTCGCGGGCGGTGCGGGAGTTTGAAGAGCGGAGCGCCCGCATTCAGGCCGACATTGACAAGTATACTGCCGAGATACAGCAGCTCAAGAGCAGACAGGCGTCCGCCCAGGTAGAGGGCCGCGATGCGGAAGCGTTGCGTTTGGAGGGCGAGATTTACAAGAAGTCCGAGTATCTGCGTAACTATTACGAGACAAAGACCGCCGAACTGGAGGATCAGCGTAAAAAGCTCTCGCAGTCCGGCAGTTTTTTGGAGCAGGTCTACAACGAACTCCAGTTGATCGCGGAAAGCGAGGGCTACACGATGGTCTTGAACTTAAAAGACACGAATGGTATACTGTGGTACAGTCCGACGGTTGATATAACGACCAAGGTGATCGAAAGCCTCCGGGCCAAAGCCGGCAGGTGAGGATCGGAATGCGGGGACTTGAACTTAAAAGACACGAATAGTATACTTGTGGTACAGCCTGACGGTCGACATAACGACCGAGGTGATCGAAAGCCACCGGGCTTTGCGGGGTTCCGCTATCGCTCCGGTTCCAGCACAATGGCTTTAATAATTTTGCCGTGGTTGCCAATGGCCGATTAATATCAACCGTTGGCACGGGTCAAGTTAATCAGTGTTTCCCTGAGGAAGCGTGGTAAAAGCGGGCGTTTTCACGGCAGACGGCGTAAACGTTCGCCTACAATAATCGTTTTTCGGCGGAGAGCCTGTTTCGGCGGCCTCCATAACCGGAGAACGTGCTATGGATTGAATTTTTTTCAAATCAATGATTTGAAAGGGGAAAGGTGTGTCCGCATCGTATCATTACACATTCAACATAGGCTTCAAAGAGACATCGGTTTCCATTGAGCAGGATGTTCCCTCGATAGAAACGGTAAAGACGGCGGCGGTACTGCGAGGGACGGGTTCTTCCGCTAAACCCGCCGCGCTTGTCGTGTGCGACACAAACACGGCAAGTCTGGCAAAGGCCGTCATCGGAAAGACGGACACGCCGCTCTGTGTGCTTGAGACGGGCGAAAAGGCCAAGACGCTTGGGTCCGTAACGACGATAATCTTGGCGGCAAGAAATGCGGGACTTGGGCGGGACGGCCTTATCGTTGCCGTGGGCGGCGGTGTGCTGACCGACACGGCGGGCTTTGCCGCATCGTGTTATATGCGGGGTTGCGCGCTCGCCTTCGTGTCGACGACGCTACTGGGCATGGCCGACGCGGCGATTGGCGGCAAGACCGGCGTCGACTTCGACGGCGTAAAAAATTTGGCCGGCGCGTTTTATCCGGCACAGGCGGTGTTCATGCCGCTCGTTGCGTTACGGACAGTGCCCTCCCGTGAAATAAAGTCTGGTTTTGCCGAGGTGCTGAAAACGGCCATTCTCGGCGGCTATGAGCATGAAGATTTGTTTGACGGCGCATTGCCCGGCGTCGGCGATATTGACGGCGTTGACGGTTATGAAGCGTTTGCCCCGTTGTTGGCGCGAACGGTTGAGTACAAAGGCCGTCTTGTCGAGGAAGACCCGGAAGAGCGGAGCGGCAAACGCGCCCTGCTCAATCTGGGCCATACCTTTGGCCACGCGCTGGAATCAGCCGCCGGACTGGGGGCGTTGACGCACGGCGAGGCGGTCGCGTGGGGCATCGCCCGCGCCTGTGAACTGGGCGTGCGTCTCGGCGTTACCCCCGAACCCCGCGCCCAAAGGATCGCCGCGTTGCTTGAACGGTTCGGCTACGAAACCCGCAACCCCCACCCGGCAATCACAGATGTTGTCCGTTACCAGGAGGCCATGCAAGCCGACAAGAAGAAGCGGTCAGGCCGCCTGGTATTTGTCGTCCCGACCGGGGAGAGTGCCGTGTGCGTGGACGCGGACGAGAAGCAGGCAGAGTGAGCGCGGAAAAGCGTGCGGGTCGGAGGATGCCAATGTATTTTAAGAAACTTATTGGGAAAATAGGAAATAAAAATTATTGGGATAAAGACTAAGGAACTGAGGCTCTGAAATTGTTAATAGATTATGGTTTTAAGGCATTAAATTTACATAATGTACTCATAAAAGTATACGGATTTAATAAAAGAGCGCAAAGATGTTAGGAAAAAGTTGGATTTAAAAACATTGGAATAAGAAGGGAAGCGTTGCACCGGAATTTGAAAAAATATGATATAATATATATGGATATATTGTCGAATGAGTTTTATGAAAAATAAAATAGAGTATGGGCAAACCGCGCATAACGGGTCTGTATGCGCTTCGCCGCCGATAGGCGGCTCGGGTTGCAAAAATGTCGCCAACAGCCGGAACGTTATGTGAAAAGCCGCAAAATTTTTGTAAATTTGTAAAAAAAGACATTTTATAAATCAATGTATATATTTTTATGCACCTAAAATAACAATTGACGATTTTTTCTTATTGGGATATACTTAGTATATCTTAATAGACTGGAGGATATAAAATGCAGACAACGGTAGTTAAATGGGGCAATAGCCAAGGAATAAGGATACCAAAGGCTTTTTTAAAAAACATTCAGGTTTCAGAAAATGATCCGGTTGATATTACACTATCGGATGAAAAGATCATTATAAAAAAAATTAAATATAAAGAACACAAAACGACGGAGGAACGGCTTGCGGAGTTTTATGGGGGAAATTTTGATCAAGAACATATGGTACAAAAAGAAATTGACTGGGGTCAGCCCATTGGAAAAGAAATATGGTAAAACAAGGGTACATAATTTGGCTTGATTTTGATCCGCAGGCAGGCCATGAACAAAAAGGACGGCGTCCTGCCCTAGTGATTAGTAATGAAGTTTTTAATGATTTTTCAAATTTGGCTATTGTTTGTCCAATAACAAACAC
>JAISZQ010000056.1 GCA_031269165.1 Spirochaetaceae bacterium | reverse complement strand
GAGGGCTGGACCCGGTTTCAGAACATATTTATGGGATGGCTCATCGCAAAAAGATGTGTATAAACGGTAGCCGCAGAGGGGGTAGCGTAAGACGCGAAGCGGCTGGAGCGAGGGGGAGACTTCCCCCCACCTTATTCTTGGATGCGCTCTGTCCCCGAAGGGGAGCCCGATGCCCGTTCTCATCACGACACGCCCAAGGGAGGCCCTGGGGGGCTTAGCCCTTCACCCCGGCGTAGGCGATGCCGTCCACGATGTACTTTTGCGCGCAGACATAGACGATCACAATCGGGATAATCGAGATCACCGTTCCGGCAAGAATCGCGCCATAGTTTGCGCTGTACTCCTCGCGGAAACTCGCCAGGGCAATCTGTATCGTCCGCAGATGCTCGGCATCAAGGTAGATCATCGGCCCCATATAGTCGTTCCAGATGCCGTTGAATGTGAGGACGCTGAGCGTGGCAAGGCCGGTCTTGGTCAGGGGCAGGATGATGTTCCAGTAGATGCGGAAGGTGGAACAGCCGTCGATACGCGCGGCCTCGCTTAAGCTGTCGGGGATGCTGATCATGTTCTGCCTGAGCAAAAACACGCCAAAGGCGCTGAAGGCTTGAAGCACTATGAGCGCCCCGTGGGTGTTGTACAGGTGCAGACTCCTCACAACGATGAACTGGGGAATCATGATCGCGTGCCAGGGAACCATCATCGTCGCCAGATAACCCAGAAAGAGTTTGTCGCGCCCCGGGAAATGGAGTTTGCTGAACGAGAACGCCGCGAGGGAGGCTGTTCCAAAAACTGAAGTTTTGAAACAGCCTCAAATGGTATAAAATATATTGACAAAATATTGCTAATAAAATAGGATGAAAATATAAAATGAAACCGAGGCGTATATGATTACATTGTTGATTTTGATTATAATTTACCTTTCTTTTATCAGCTTGGGGTTGCCGGATTCACTACTCGGTTCCGCATGGCCCTCAATGTCCCCTTTATTAAATGTTCCGTTGCATTACGCCGGATTTATTTCCATGATTATTGCCGGCGGAACGGTTGTTTCAAGCATATTGAGCGAAAAAATTATCAGGCGGTTTGGAACCGGTGTTGTTACGGCCGTTAGTGTTCTGATGACCGCCGCCGCCCTTATCGGATTTTCATTTTCCCGTGTTTTTTGGCCATTATTCCTTTGCGCTATTCCCTTAGGGTTAGGCGCCGGTTCTGTTGACGCCGCGTTAAATAATTATGTGGCGTTGCATTATAAAGCGAGACACATGAGCTGGTTACACTGTTTCTGGGGCATTGGCGCTTCTCTTGGCCCAATAATCATGTCGGCGTTTTTGATACATAAAAATTCGTGGAATTTAGGATATAGAACTATTGGCATAATACAATTTTGCCTTGTTGCGGTGTTATTTGCGTCATTGCCTTTATGGAAAAAGAACAATGCACAAAAAACTGCAACACAACAGCATAATTCAATTAAATTGAAACAGTTATTGCATATAGTTGGGGTTAAACACATTCTGGCGGCATTTTTTTGTTATTGCGCCATTGAAACGGTAACGGGATTATGGGGCAGTAGTTATCTGGTCATGGCAAAGAACATATCGCCCAAAATTGCCGCCCAATGGATAGCATTGTATTATATTGGAATAACTTCAGGACGTTTTATATCGGGTTTTGTAACAATGAAATTAAATAACAGGCAAATGATCCGCTTGGGGCAGATAATAACCGGCGGCGGGATTATTGTTCTGCTTCTGCCGTTTGGCAATAGTACCTTATTGCCGGGACTTTTTATGATTGGTCTTGGTTGCGCCCCCATTTTTCCCAGTTTACTGCATGAAACGCCAAATAATTTTGGCGGGGAATTTTCACAGGCGATAATGGGAATACAAATGGCAAGCGCGTATATTGGCACTACGTTAATGCCGCCTATCTTTGGATGGTTTGCCTCCCATATAGGATTTAATATATTCCCAATATTTATTGGAATAATATTAATAATAAAAATAATAATGGTTGAAACACTAAACAGGAAAATTGATAATAAAAATAGAAAATAATGGGGGACGGCGGTACTTCGCATAACAGTCCGTATATGCTTCGCCGCCAATAGGCGTTTGACCTTGTTCCGTGAGGCTGTTCCAAAACCTCACGTTTTGGAACAGCCTCTCTTTTTTATCCCTGTTTTGCGTGCAATCAACCTGCTAACTCCGGTCCAAGTTCAATCGTACGCTTACGGCAAGCGGAAAAGTCCAGCCGTGCTGAAGGGGGGTGAAGGCCGAAAAAATATCGGTGTTGGCGAAATCCCAGTGAACGGTGCCTGAGTATCCGGGTTTTATGTCGATGGTGAACGAGACGAACGATTCAGGCAGAATATGCAACCCGACGAGAAAACCTACCGTGAGAAATAACTGCACCGGCTCGCCTGTGTAGACGCCGACTCCCCCGAAAAATCCGGCCCGTAGGCCCACCGTCTTGATGTTCAGCGCGGCAAAAATATTGTCGGAAACGTGGATAAGGAACTCGTCGCTTGTCTTGACTTCGTAATCGTCCGTGCCGTCCGTTTTGAAGAGTCCGTTCGCGTGTATCCCGCCAAAATTGACCAACACGTCATTCTGGATGAGGGCCTTGTAGATCAGAATGTTGGTTCCGATAGAGCCTGAGAACCACGTCGGACCCCGGTCCAACCCCCCTTTGCTCGAAGGAGACAGAAAGTTCCCTTCGCCCTGGGTTATGATCACGTTTTGCGCGTACACCGCCGCGCCGAGGAATAAACAAAACAGAAAAACAACGATATGCTTCATGAACCACAAACCTCAACGGGCCAAAGGCCCGCAACCACACGAACAAATGCGCGACATAGTATCCCTTATCTTCTTAATTAGTGTCTGTCCACAAAGTCGGTTACTTTGTGGCCAGACACTGCATTTTTTCGCCTAAAGGCTGCAAAAATGCGGGTTTTAAGGAAGTTTGTCCATAATGTGTCTACATTATGGACAAACTCTAATCACCGCTCCTGTGAGCCAACAACGAAGGTATTCCCCGTGATGAAACCGTCTTGGATCACGAGATCGGGGAATGTCCGCACCGTGTTCCATTCGTCCCGTGAAGGGATTTCCCGGTTGAAAGAGAGTTCCACAAAGTACACGTACTGGGTTCCGTCTGCCGGCACCAGTATCGGCGTATAAAACACTTCGTTCCCGTTGATGTCGTTGCCCTTTACCGCGTCTTTTTGGAAATAGAGGTTGAAGGCCGCCCACTTATTGCTGATGGTTACCGTTGTCTGGGGCGCGGTATCCCCAGACGTTCTGAAAAACCGCAGAATAATAGCGCCGTCGTCGGCGTAGCCTTGGGCAAGCGTCGTTTTCTGATTCATGTAGGCGTTGACCCGTACCGCCGCCTGGTTCTCTACCTTTGCCTCAATATAGCGGAAGCGGTTTACCGCGAGAAGCCGCCCGTTCGCGGGAAGGCTGTTCTGCACCGCAATTGACGGCTGGGCAATGGTCCACGAAAGCGGCTTTTGACTGTCCGCCACGGCAGAAGCAAACCGGTGGATTTTTTTTGCCCAAGGAAGGGCGGAGCCCTTGAATAATACCGGGTGCAGGGCCTGTTTGACCGGCTCCGTTTCAGGTTCGGCTATCCCCGCGCCCATAGAATCCAGAAGAGCGGCGATGTCCTTGACGATGTTCAGGGAAAGGGGATTCTCTACCGACGCGTCGGCGCAGAGGGGATACTGCTTCAAACGCTCCGTTTGGGAGAACAATGTCGTTTCCGTCATCTGCTTGAACTCATCCGACAGCACCTTTATGCCGTTGAACGCAAAATCGTTCCACCAGCCGATCGCAAGCGCGGAGTCTTCGGTACGGACGGAAAGATAACTTTCCTTGAGTTCCTCGTCCGTTGCCGCCTGCAAAACCCTGAAGGCGTCTATGGGGTCATCGGGCAGTTTCATCCATGTGGCAATCATGCGTTCCGCGTCGGTACTCAAAAACTCGGAAAGAATGTTGACCTTGTCGTTCAGCGCGGCAACATACCCGTTTTTATCGGCGGCAAGGGCCTCGCTCAGTATGACGTTGTCGGCAACGTTCAGGGCTTCGATACTCTTGAGGTAGATGGTCTGCAATGCGGCGTTTATCTGAAACGCCTTTACCGTCTGCATCTTCCTCCGGTAGTCTGCCCACGCATGCTCAGGCCGATACACGGAATCCGGGTAGCGGCCCCAGTAACGGATATAACTTCCTAAATATTTGAGGAAAGCGTCGGGTTTATAGACGCTTGGCGGCACATTTTGCAGGAACAGGGGCGGGTTCTCACCCGGTGTGGAGAAAAGCGAGGCGAACGACACGACGTTCTCGACGATTTTCTTGGTAACCGGCGGGTCGTAGAGGCGGTTATACGAGTAAATGCCGAGGGTCTTTTCCAGCGCGTTATCGGAAAAGGAGACGGCGCTTGCCTGTCCCGCCTGGGATTCAACGATACCGGCAATATTCGATTCAAAGGTGTAGAGATAACTCAGGGTCGTCGTAAAAATGGTGTAGCGGTTAAAATACGCCTGAGCGAGGAGCATAGTCCGCGCGTTTGCGACAAGGAGTCCGACTTTCTTGTTTTCAAGATAATCGGCAGCGTATGCGTCAAAGGTATCGAGCGCGGTTTTGATGTTGCCCTGTCCTTCCTGCCAGTTTGTCTCGAACCCGGCGTTTGCGAGGTTTTTTTCAACCGGGAGGGCAATGTCGGAGGAAAGATCCACGATTTTTTCAACAATGGAAAAGAGCGAAGAAGCATCGGACTTTTCGTCCGCCTTGCCCGCAAGCAACTCGTTCCCCTGGAGTTTTGCGGCGCGGGAACGCAGATCCTGTACCTCGGTGGCCAGCCTGTTCCCGAATTCGCCCTGGAGCGCGATGATCCTGCCCGCCCGTTCCTGCCCGGAAGCGCCCAGTTTCTGCCGCACAAAAGCCATATCGGCATCGAAGAGGGCGGTATATTCTTTGACCGCAAGGCCGATCACCATGTCATTAAAGAGATAGTCGTTGATAAGGTTGTCCCGGTAAGCGTCCGGCACCGGCCGTGTCGTAACAAGCGTCGCGCCCGCGCCGCCGCTGATATTGATCGTTGGCAGAGGATTGTCAAAGGCCAGGGGGATATGGGCCGCGCGGAGTTGTCCCGTCACTTCGGCAAAAAGCGCCCTCCCCTCGGAAAGAATGTTTTTCTGCCGGTTTGTCAGGGCCTTCCACTCATACACGAGTTCGCGCACCTGGTCCAGCGTTATCACCGTATTGACGCGCCTGAGCGAGTCGGTAATGTCGGCATAATTCGTGAGTATCTCTTCCGAGATGGCGGCGAGCCGTTTTATTTTGCCGTAAAGCGAATCGGGATAGACCGCGTAACGATCCCATGCGGAAATAATGGTGTTGAGGGCCGCATCCTTCGCCTTGGCGAAATCATCGGAATAAATATAGTCGGGGGCGATACGATAGGAATAATCCCGTTCGTATTGACTTTTGTACTGTTTCAGGAGATTCGCCGTGTCGTTTGAAAGATCCGGTATCAGATAGCGCGGCATGGAATCGAATTTGAACTTCCCCGACCGGAACATCTGGTTAAAATCGGTATTTTTAACATCGTCCAACTCCAGAAAAGACGTCAAAACGGCTTTTACGTCGGCGGTAAGCACCTGGGTCTGCACATTTCCGATGATCTTGTTGCCGACATTCCGTATCACGGGCATTCGTACCATTGTGGCGTAAAGCTGGTTGGCGATAAACGCCTTGTCCTTGTACCGGTAATTCGGCTGAAACCCGTCCGTGACGATCCGCGAGAGGCCGAACCCCGGCGGGATCGTCACCGCCATGTCCCGAAAGACGACCGCGTTGTAGAAGAACTGCACCCGCGAGGAGAGCGATTCTCCCTCGACCGGTTCCATATCGACCACGAAGTGTCCCGGAGAATCCTCCTTGACCAGCGGGGAATAAAAGGGGGCGCCCTTTTGCAGGAGACCATCGAGGTACGTGTAATACGTCGATATTTGCAGGAGGTTGGTGTGCAGTTTTTCCGCATTGAACAACGCGGTAAGTCCCCAGTAAAGGCCCGCGCCTATGAAGACGGCGCATAAAAGATAGTGCGGCAGATGGAGCATCAGCGCCTTTCTTCTGGTGAACGAAACATGTTCCGATTCCCTGAATACACGTTTGTGGAAAACGTCCCGGATAAAATAGCCGTAGTGCAAATCAGGCCGCCGGTTGACCGGGGTCAAAGCCGGTTGCCGGCCTGAAATCGTCATAAGGCTGTTGCTGGCGGCGGGATTCGCCTGAACGGGCCGGTCTGGATAGGCCGTATCGCGGTACGAGGCACTGGGAATGGCCAGTTCATCCGTTGTCAGCCCCGAAAGACGCGCCATCGCGGGACTCAGGGAAATGTACCTATCCTGAGCCGAAGTAAAATAGATTCCTTCAAAATAGGTGTTGCTTGTTCCGTGGTAGTTGTCCTCGCCAAAAAGCGCGTCAAGGTATATCTTGATGTTCTCATTCAGCGCGCCAAAGGTATCGGGAAACGTCCATATCTTGGCGGCGGTATCCATGCGTGTCTCAGGCGACTGTTCGCTCCGGCGAGCGTTTTCGGTGAGCAACTGCTTCGCCCCATCGACAAGCCGTTCGCGCAGGGCTGCCCAGAACTCTTCGAATTTTTGACTTGAGTAAAACTTGGCGTTATTCGAGAAACCCAGGATCTGATGGCGCATATCCCCTTCGAGAAATTTGGCATATTCCTGAAACCCGTTTACAAGATCCAATTTTGTGACGATGACATAGCAGGGCAGGTTCATCCCGCAGTTATGCAAAAGATCGTGCAACTCGCGGGCCATGAGGATCGCCTTGTGGGAACTGAGATCGGCGCTGTCGGCGAGAAGCGCGTCGGCGGGAATGGTAACAATGATGCCGTCAAGCGGCCTTTTCCGGCGGTAGCGGCAGATTTGCCGGGTGATGTACATCCATTCCGCGCTTGAGCCTTCAAGCCACCGGTCAAAAAAAACCTTTCCGCTTATGTCGCATACGGCGGCCTTCGTGCCACCCCAGATACGCACGGGAAGGCTGTTCTTGCCGTCGTCGGTCGTGTCCCGTTCAACGGTGGAAGGCTCAAGTTCAAGGTCGCTCGCCTCAAGCAGGGACGACTTGCCGGATCGGGGTTCGCCAACCAGAACAAACCACGGATGCGCGTAGAGGTCGCGCCCCCGCCGTGCTGCCTTGTGAAAGCCCTGTTTTAAGAGGTCGTTGATCTTGAGAATATTGTCTGAAAGTTCCTGTTTTGCCTTTTCGTGTCCGCCGCCGCCTTTTACCAGTTGGGCAAGATGCCGCCACGTGAGGAGGTCTTTCATTATTTCCCGCGTCTCTTTTTCTTTTATCTTGCGGCGTTTCAATCGGCGGATCAACGGCACCGCGATTATCAAAAAAAGCAACAGCACCACGATGACCAGGATGATCTTGCCCGTCGTGGTTGTTTTCACGTAGTTTGCCGCCTGAGCAAACAATGCCGAAAAGTTCATGGGGAAACCTCGATTTTAGGATTGGGATCAACGGCATTTTCATCCGCGCCGAAAGCGGTGTCGTAGTCCGGCACAACAGAATCACCGTTGGTATCCGGGGGAAATTCCAGTTCCGGAAAAAAATCGTTCTGCGGCGGAGAGACGAAATCCTGCACGGTACGCGCCGGTCCACCCGCACCGGAAGCCGCGCCGGTATCGTAGTCCGGCACTACAGAATCGCCGTCGGTATCCGTGGGAAATTCCAGTTCCGGGAAAAAATCGTTCTGCGGCGGAGGGGCGGAATCCTGCACGGTACGTGCCGCTCCACCTGCGCCGGAAGCCGCGCCGGTATTGTTGTCCGGCACAACAGAACCACCGTTTCCGCCTGTGGAAAATTCCCGTTCCGGGAAAAAATTGTTCTGCGGCGGAGAGGCGGAATCCCGCGCGGTACGCGCCGGTCCACCCGCGCCGGTATTGTTGTCCGGCACAACAGAATCACCGTTTTCGCCTGTGGAAAATTCTAATTCTGGAAAGGAACCGGTCTGTGGCGGAGGAATGGAATCCAGCACGGTCTTTGCCAGAAGCGAGCGGTATTCCCCGGTCGTTTTGAGAAACGTTACCATGTTGAACCCAAAACAAAACACCATAAAGAGCGCCGAAGCGATAAGGGCGAAACGGACATCCAACCTCCGCCGCCGGGTAAAAAGCCCCTTTCTTTTCGCGGGTTCAGGCGCGATGGGTTCGGAAAGAACAGCGAAATCCGCTTTGGCTTTTTGGGCGCAGGAAGCCATACATTGCTGTATGTATGCCTGATTTTTCCGGTGGATGCCGTCAAAGCCCAATCCTAGCATCACGAAAAAAAGATCGGTCGCGTTCTTGGCGTCAGGATCGTTCAGCGTGTTTTCAAGGAGATCAAAAAACTTTTCGTCTCCGGAAAGCTCGTTGTAAGAACGGGCGAGTATCTGCCAGTCGTATCTGAAAGAGAACCGCCCCTCCCTTACCATATAATCGATGAAGAAGACTAAAGGCTTCTCGATCACGGAAAACGCTTCCTGAAGCGCGGACGTCTCGTCAAGCGCCGCCGCTTGTTTTGCCTCTTCAAAAAGCGAAACGATGTTTTCCCTGAATGGTTCGAGTTCGACCGGACTGCCCATACAGGCAAGCTGCCAGTAATTGCACAGGGCCAAGAGGAGGGGGTCGCACAGTTTTTCGAGTTTGCTTGCCGCGCTCATCGTTTAACCGTTCCCCAAAGTGATGTAGAGCGCGGCCTCCAGAGCCGGGAATAAATTCGCGGCATAGTCGATGACCATGCCCGCCTCCTCACGAATCTCCCGCCAAACCCGCGCCGATTCTTTAAGTTCCAGATGAAACCACAGCGTGTCTTTCAAAACGGGAAGATAGCGGGGCGGAAACCGCTCGGCAATAAGTTTGACACCCCGTACCCGCATCAGTTTTGCTTCGGGGTTTACCAGTCTGAATGTATCGCCGGTTTCCAGTTCGGCAATAACCACGGTCGTCTCCGCGCCGGTCTTGACCGCCAGATACGCCTCTTCCATACCGGCCAAGTCTTCCATTTTGATCCGGGTAAAGAGATACTGCCCGTCTTCAATCGGGGAAAAGTCAAACGTACGGTAATCGGCGCTACCCCCGGCGAGAATAAAGGAACGGATGTCCTTTATCACCACGGCAAACTGCGGGCCGTAATCATCGTGGTTATAACGCTGTATCTCGTTGATGCTGTTGAAAGGGTCGATGGCCATAAGCTCGGCCAAGAAAGAGATAAGTTCCAGATAGAGGTTGAACGGACTTATCCGGCCGGTTTCCATAAGTGCCGAAAGCCGCACCTCGTACCGGTTAAGCACCCGAAAACGCTGCGCCGTATCGTCGCCGGGCTGCCGTTCCTCGTTATTTTTGCCCTGAGAGAGCGTGTCAAGCACCTTGTCCCGGCACCGCTTCACATCGACGAGGAGCCCGGTTATGATACCCGTCAGCGGATTATCCTTCGTGATCTGCAAAAAAGACGGGATGTACTTTTCGTTGAACGCGAGCGCGCTTTGGGAACGGTCGTGGCTCAGCACGGAAAGTTTTGCCAAAGGCAACAACTCCATGTCCTTGAGATCGTCCAAATTGGTCACCAGCCGCGCGTTAAGACGGCGGGTTACTAAGGTTATTTCATTGTCCCCGGAATTTTCGTCGCGGACCCGTTTTCTCTGGGCAAGGTAACGCCGTTTTTCCGAAGCGCCTGAGTCCTCCGCGAGGTTTGCGTCGAATTCGGCCCAGAGCGGAAGCGCGACATAAATGGTAAGCTCATTCGGATTCTGCGCGAGTGCCTGAGTCAAATCCAGCGGGGAAAGAACACAGTTGCCCGGCATAGAAATTTCCTGCCCGCTCGCCATAACCGCGGAAAAACGCTTGACGACGACACGGCTCCCCGAAAGCGCCTCCCGATCAAGTTCCACGTCGATCAGCCCATACGGGTAGAGCAACGCAAGCGAACGGTCATGCCATCCATATTCGGCAGACTGCCGCTGTAAATACTGAAAATGATGCGGCTGTAAAAATTGGCCGTCGCTCCAGTGCAAAAGTTCCTCATATTGCATATCATATTCCTCCAAAAAACATCAATGAAACCTTCTTTCCAATAAGCCTTCTTTGCCGGCAGAAAAACTTTTTCTCTTAACTCCAGACAACCTCTGCTATGAGCACATTTCTGAATGCAACCACGACCCTCACGAACCAACACGGAGAAGAAGCCCGCGGATTACCCGGGATTTTTCAGCCCTCGTCTCTTTACTTCGTGTAATTCGCAGACAATCTTTCTCTGTCCGCATAGTTCAACCCGTCCGGTAAACAAGCGACTATCTCCCGCAAGGCAGCCCACTACCACCTTATCGGCCGTTATTCATTTGACCACAATGCGGACCTTGTCGCCGTGGGCGCCGATGACTTTTTGGGTACGCGGGTGAACCATCAAGTCCAGCCCTTCAAGCGGGATAGCGCCGAGCAGGACATCTTCCTCATCGGGAAGGAACACCGCTTCACAGGTAGTTCTGCGGTCCTGCCAGTGAATTCTCACCGGCTCCGTTAAGCCGCTGGGAACCTTTCCCCCTCCAGCAACGATGGCCTCACCGGGTTCCTCCACCTGCAACCCCAGCTTCTGCCGGGTTTTCTCGTTGAGGACCAGCGTCCACGCGCCTGTGTCCACCACGGCGTTGACCTTGACTCGCCTGACTTGCTCCGGGGGTATATATCCCCGATTTGCGTCGTTTTGATCCCCGATATTTACCAGCGTAATTTCCGTTTTTACTGCTCCCATAACAGTCTCCTTGTACTCTCTGAACCTGTTTCCTTAATTATCGGCAATCGTCAGCGTTCTTCACCATTCTCCGTACCGGAAGCCCCCGTGTTTTTCTGGACATTCGTTTGGGGATTCAGCGGCGCTTTCTTGACCTGCACAATTTTCTTGGGTTCGGCCAAAACATACACATTCGGCGCAAAAACAAACCGTTTCTTTATCGGGATGGTTATGATCCTCGGATCCGGGGCCGGAGGTTCCGGCATTGACGGATCATAGGGCAACCCCGCGATGACAACAAGGGTCGAGGGGTCTTTTTGCAGCCAGTTCTTCCACGTTTCCGTGCGCGTGGGAAGCGTGAGGGGCTTCGTTTGCTCCTCCGAAAAGAACAGGGTTTGAGCGTCAATTCTCTCGCGGATGCCGCTGTCCGGCGCGAAGTAGTTCTCCACCCCCGCATTTTTGATCTCGGTAAGCTCCCCATCGGTAACGGCGGCAATATCCACCTCTATGGAAGGATAGGCCCCGTAACTCACCGCCAGTTGACCAGAAACCCCCACCACCACTCGTTGCTGGCTGACACAGGCGGAAAAACAAAGGGCCGCCACAACCGGGACAACGCCCGCCATGATCATAGTCCGCTTCGCCCCGCATATCATTTGTTTCACGCAAGCCTTTCCCTTCATGCTTCCCCCTCGTTTTTGACGGTATGCATCAATGTTTTCTTTGGTCTATTCATTTTCACCGTGGAACTATTCCCGTTTAAGATTTTCCGTAATTCCCGAAGCGCGCGGGACTTGAGAACGCAGACGTTCGTGTAACTCAATCCAAGACGAAGCGCTATCTCTCTCGGATTTAACCCATAATAGTAGGAAAGAATAATGATGTGTTTTTTATCCGTGTTTAAGCAGAGCAGAGCGCCGTGCAGCGTATCCGCCGCGATGAGGCGTTCGATTTCGTTATTGTCACGACTCTTGCTCTCTCCAGCCTGAATTTGGAGATCTTCGTACTTCTTTTCGATATATCGGCGGTTATAAAAATCCCGCAGATGACGGTTGCAGAGATTTCGGCAAATGGTGTATATCCATGTTGATTCTGACGATTTAGTCTCATCAAACCGGTCAATGTTCTTTGTTATTTCCAAAAACACATGGGACGTTAAATCTTCCGACAATTCAGGCGAATTGAGTTTTTTCAAAAAATAACCGTATACTTTATCCTTGAACCGGATATAAACCCCGTTTAACCAGTTTGCGTTATTTTGATTCATCCGATTTTCTCTCCCCTGCGTTTTTGCGGGATTCCGACAACGAACCGCCCCGTAACGGCAAAACAGGCGTGGATTTTCGTATTATTCTACTCAACGATATTGTCATGAAACTCACCTCTTTTTCTAAAACCAATTCATTGAATATCAAATATATCATTCATTCCAGTAATCTCGAAGACCTCCATGACTTCTTCACCCACATGGGTAATGCGCAATGTTCCGCCCGAAGCCTTCAATTTTTTTTGCGCGGAGACCAGTATTCTCAGTCCCGTCGAAGCAATGTAGGTCAGTCCCTTAAAGTCCAGTACCAGACTTTTGGTCTCCCCAAGAGCAAGATCGACTGCCGAACCAAGTTCATCGGCGGTAGCGGCATTCAATTTACCGATAACCGCAAGCGTAATAGTATCGCCCGACGCGGCTTTGACTATTTCCATGTTTTTCTCCTCTATGTATATGTCCTGTCCACTCAAAAATACGAGAATGGCGCGCGTACTTTTCTTGAAGTATCATGCGGTCTTTTCTTTATCCTGTCAAGTACCCCCTTCGCAAAACAGGGCGCGTCAGGTACTTTTTCTACCAACAACAATCGTAAAATCAGCATAATTTGAAAGAGTATTAACCCAACGGACCTATGGCCCGCAACCTCAAGGGATTAAACATCCCCGGTCAAAGGCTCGCACCGTCACGAGCATGTGCTCAGGCGGTTTATTTCGTTCGTGTCTGGGCGAGCCTTTGGCCCGTTGTTGGTTTGTGGTAAGAATTCCCTCAATTCAACCATTTTTTCATGATTGGAAGCACCTGACGTTACCCTGCAAAACGCCGCCGTTTCTGTTGACCCTGAGGGTCACGCCAAGAAAAGTCACGCCGTTTGCGCCGTCATCACAGCGCAAAACAAAGAGACTCGCTTCTTTGTATACTAAGGAGGTGAGCCCCCTTTTTCCAACCGATTTTTTCTATCGGGCAACCCGGATTCGAACCGGGGACCCCAAGTCCCCCAGACTTGTACGCTAACCAACTGCGCTATTGCCCGTAAGACAGGAGCATAGCATAACCGCATGGTATATGCAAGGGGGTCGCAGCAAGACGCGAGGACACCATCATTTACGTTCAATCGCCAAAAATAATGTGTGGGACAAGGTTAGCCTAGGGGGCCGTGAAGTACTCCTCGCCGTACAGCAATTCCACGTCAACCTCGCGGCCCGGGGTGCTGGGGCCTTTGATCGCGTATTGGCCTGAATGGAAGCCTTGCGTGCGTTTCCCTTCGACACAGCCTGAGGGGATGGGCACGACCCGTTTAGCGGGGAACTCAGCCTGAGTCGAGAGACCTCATGAAGCGTGAGGGCGGTGGAAGTGGTGTAAGCGTCAAAAGCAACCATGCAAGAGTGCCGGGACACCCTTTTTCATCGTTTCTTACACCTTATTCCTTGCTCGCCCGTCGTTGCGAGCAAGCCCTTCGTCATTGCGAGCGAGCGGTAAATGGGCGGCAAATTGCCGGGCGAAGCAATCCGGTGCGAGGGCCTTCTCCGTCTGGCTTGCTTCACCCTTCGCGACTCGCAATGACAACCTCTTATCCGCGAAAATCCGCGCAATCCGCGGTTAACCCGCATCCCATTCACTTTCCATTTTCAATTCGCGCGAAGCGCGCGCCCCCAGTCTGGATTGCTTCGCCGCTTCGCGGCTCGCAATGACAACGCTCCGCTTCGCGTCTCGCAGGGTTTTTGAACAGGCTCTTACGAAACTGCAATAGCCGAAGGCGACGGCCTGTCAAAACTCTTTTCGTGTTTTGGAACAGGTTCAATTGACACAAACATTACATTGGCCGATACGAAGGGGTATTTGTGAAGCGGCCGTCCACCACCTTGCGCAGTTCTGAAACATTCATCGGCGCGTAGTTGCAGTCAAGACATTCCCACTGGAGCGTTCGGATAAACCGCTCAACGAAAGGCTTTTCTTTCGGGGCGTAAGGGCGGGTCCAAAACGGGGACACGCCGATGGAGGCAAGATACTCCCCGGCTTTGCACACGCCGCCTTGAGTCAGTGACCATTTTGATGTGTGTTCCAAAACGCGCGGTGACTTTTTCCAAAGCGGTTTTCGCGTTTAAACTTGAAGGAGCGGACGCAATGTGAAGAACCGCTTTTTTCGTGAAAGGGTCTGTCGCGCAGAACGCGCAGTATTTTTGTACGCCAGTTCAAATCTGAAGTACGCATATAGGAAACGTCCCCTTTTTTTGAAATTGGAATTGCTGCCTTATGTGCCGTTTTTCTTGCTTGCCGTTCTCCCTTCATGGTATTCTATTAATTTCTCTATATCATTATTCTGTAATAGGGGGATCGCTTTATATATGTCCCAGTCCGGCCATTCCCACCATGCTATTTCCTTTAACTTCCCTATCACCTCGTCCGGGAACCTTTTTCGTATTACTTTCGCGGGAACTCCCACGCTTATGGTATAATCCGGTATATCTTTGGTTACGAGCGAGTTTGCCCCTATCACGCAGCCATCCCCTATCCTTACCCCGGACAGTATCTTTGCCTCGCTCCCTATCCAGACATCGTTCCCTATGATGACATCCCCCTTGGATGTTACCCCTTCTATATCATCCGGCCCTTCAAGCGCTTTGTTAAACATATAGGTGCTTAACCATTCCGCGTGGTGTTCCCCTCCTAATAATATAGTCACTCCGGCCGCCAGAGAACAAAACTTTCCAATCTTGAGCGTGTATTTGTCCCCCCAGTACCAAATATGCGGATGACCGATCGTATAATCGCCGATCTCGATAAACGCTTCCGCGTTCTGTTTTTCACGTTCCTCATGTAAAAACTGCCGAAAACGCCCCATCTTTTCAAGAACATCCGCCTTTTCTTCGGCCTCAATCCGTTTCACGTCGATTTCCGCAGTATCCCCGCTCGCCGCTTCCGTGTCCGGCGACTTTTTGAAAAATTTGCTTAAAATTGCCATGCCAACCTTCCTGTTGTGTTTTACACGCGGGCGGGCACGTTCGCGTACGGACCCGCCGATACAAACATTATCGTATATCCATAAATATTGTCAAGTAATCTTTGTGTAAATTGAGAAGAAATAATACGATTATCATATTTTATAGTATGGGTAACACTTTTCGACAAAACCTCAGAGATGAACTGGACTATCAAGGCATGACCGTCAAGGAGCTTGCCGAACGCTCGGCGGTATCAAAGGGCGCTCTCGACAGTTATCTTGGCAAGCAAGCATCAATGCCGCCCGCCGACACCGCAGTACGGATCGCGGAGGTCTTGGGCGTAACCGTTGAGTACCTTGTGACCGGGAAAACGCGGGATGCTGAAGCTGCCGGGCCGTTCTCCGGGCAAAGAAAGAGAGTTTTACTCAGGCTTTTTGACGAATTAAGCGAAAGAGACCGGCGCGTAATAGTTGAAATTGCAAAATTGCTCAAGGCGGAATAATTGGGCAAACATAGACGCGCAGGGCTTTCCATTCCCCGAAGGGGAATCCTGCCATGCTAAAAATGCAAGTAAAATCAAAATTACCACACGAAAGTTCGTGATGTTCGGGTGAAAGCGGGGTAATTTTCCCTGCATAATCGCGAATAACAAACCACGACACACCCTGTTCGTATGGTTCGTGTTTATCTTTTTATCGAACGTTTTAGTCTCATCAGGTTCCTAGCGGGCCGTGAAGTACTCCTCGCCGTACAACAATTCCACGTCAACCTCGCGGCCCGGGGTGCTGGAGCCTTTGATCGCGCATTGGCCTGAATGGAAGTCTTGCGTGCGTTTTCCTTCGACACAGCCTGAGGGGATGGGCACGACCCGTTTAGCGGGGAACTCAGCCTGAGTCGAGAGACCTCATGAAGCGAGAGGGCGGTGGAAGTGGTGTAAGCGTCAAAAGCAACCATGCAAGAGTGCCGGGACACGACACCCTTTTTCATCGTTTCTTACACCTTATTCCTTGCTCGCCTGTCAGTGCGAGCAAGCCCATCGTCATTGTGAGCGGGCGGCAAACGGGCGGCACATTGCCGGGCGAAGCAATCTAGCGTGAGGGCCTTCCCCGGCTGGATTGCTTCGCCGCTTCGCGACTCGCAATGACAACACCCCCCGTCATTGCGAGCGGAGCGAAGCAATCTAGCGCGAGGGCCTTCTCCGTCTGGATTGCTTCGCCGCTTCGCGGCTCGCAATGACGGACTTGCGGGAGATTGGTTAGGAACCGACCGATTCCTCGCCTAGGAGCCTGTGGGACTTAGAAAATTTTCGCGCTTTTTTTCGCAAAAAATAGTGCAAAAACCACGATAAATAAGCCGTTTTTAGTATTTTGATTAGGTTAAAATCCGTATTTTCGTGCATTCTTTCCGATTTTTTGCTAAGTCCCACAGACTCCTAGCGGGCCGTGAAGTACTCCTCGCCGTACAACAATTCCACGTCAACCTCGCGGCCCGGGGTGCTGGGGCCTTTGATCGCGCATTGGCCTGAATGGAAGCCTTGCGTGCGTTTTCCTTCGACACAGCCTGAGGGGATGGGCCATGCCTCCCAGCCGTCCGCTGTCCGGGTAACGATCACGCGGGAGAGGAACTCGAAGTCCGGCGGCAGTTGCCGGGGAGGAGCGCCGGTTCCCGTCAAACGCGCCCTGACGACCGGACGCTTGGGGACAGGGATGCCGAGGGCCCGGCAGACAAGGGCGCGCACGCACCAGTCGAGACCGAAGTAGGTGGCGAGCATGGGGCCCGGCAGGTTGATAACGGCCTTGCCGTCGATGACGGCGGCGGCAAGCGGACGGCCCGGCGCGGCACTGACCCCGTGGCACACAAGCGTGCCCATCTCGGCGAGGAGGCGGGCGTTGTAGTCCTCGGCCCCTTTGGACGAACCGCCGTTGATCACCACGATGTCCGCGAGAGGCAGCGCCTTCTTGAGGATGCCTTCGAGACCGGCCTTGTTGTCCTTCTGGATCGGGAAAAGCACAGGCGACGCGCCCATAGCGGCGATCATCTGCCGGGCCATGATGCTGTTCGTGTCGATGTTCTCGCCGCGTTTGGGGGTTTGCCGCAGGGGGATGAGTTCGTCGCCCGTCGGGATAAAGGCCACGACCGGCTTTTTCACGACCGGCACGTCCCACACCGCGCCCCGCGCAAGGGCGCCCACGTCGCAGGGACGGATGGGGAGCCCTTGCTCAAGAATCATCTCCCCTTCGCGGATCATGCTCCCGCGCCCGAACACGTTCATGCCGGGCGTCACCGTGAACCCCGCAGGCAGCCTCACGCCGCCCGTTTCGAGAAACGTCACATCTTCGATCTGGATAATCGCGTCGTAGCGGTCGTCAAAATCGTCGCCGGTATCCGCACGGGCATAGTCCGCGCCCTCCTTCCACGCGGGGTAATCCGTGCCCCCGTCCCCCGCAGGGGAAATCGAAAACGCGGCGCTGTTCACCGCGATACCGTCACGGGCCGACGCATGGACCTCAGGCAGCGTTACGCGGGAATGGATGTCGCGGGCGGTTATCCTGCCTGCGGCCTCCTCAATCGGGACGGTCTCGGTTTGCGGGACGGCCTTCCACAGGGCAAAGAGTCTTTCAAGAACCTCGGCGCGCGATGTACCAAACTCAATCATTTTGTTCTCCTCCCTATACATTACTATACCTTCGGCGAAAAAAACACCGGCCCTCTTTTTTCGTCTCGCCATGATAAACGCCGGAACGAAGGGGAACCGTCGCGATCAAAGACGAGGATAGCAACTGCTCGGAAACCACGGAGGCTGTAAAACACACCAAAAAAGAACAATTGTTCTCTGGAAAGAAACGGCCCGGCAACGGCATTTTTCGAAAAAAGAAAAGTTTTTCAAAAAAAAGTGAGAAAAAACGCCCTTTTTTTCGTTTTTTCCTTGCCACGAACCGTTTTTATGCTTATATTATTACCAGTACTCAGGGTGTGGCATTGTTGAACTTCTTTGTGTAGCAGCGTTGCATCCAGGTCAGCCCCCCGGGTTTCATCACCTCCTTTTCCCGGGGGGTGTTTTTTTTTCACGCCAAAACCACGCGCGCCCTAAACTTGACCCACAGAAAACGAGATAACCTTTGAGGCTGTTCCAAAACCCAGCAAAAGGGGGAAAGTCTTCCCCCTCGCTCCAGACTTGCTCCGGCCTACGCCCTCCGCAATTCTTACGCTACCCCCTTCAGCGGGGGGCCCGCCCCCC
>JAISZQ010000011.1 GCA_031269165.1 Spirochaetaceae bacterium | reverse complement strand
TCGGCATAAGGATAATCGGGGAATCATCTTCCGTCGCAGAGACGGTAACATACAATTCCGTGTCTTTTAGCCGTATCAAATAGGTTTCATCGGGCTGCTTTATAAATTCCCAATACTGCCGCCTGGTTCCTCCCAGCGGTTGCTGCCAGAGTTCGACCCCCGGCCCGGGAGACGAAACCGGCTCAAAGGATTTCAGCGTGTACATGTTCTTGAGCAGATATGTGTCCTCTTCCAATTGTATGAACTGCCAGGTCATGCATCCCCAGTTGTAGTGGCTGAAGAGGACCGTTTTTACGCCGTCCTTGATGTCGGCATTGTTCACCCGGATATCCTTGCCCGTTTGAACGTTCTGTATCGCGTAGGTGTTAGGGAGATTGAGATTCCTATCTACGTCTTGCATGACACGCGATCTCAAAACCAACGCGCTCAGCAACAGCAGAATCCCCAAAACTATAAAAATGCTTTTCAGTATCTTTAATGTTACCTTTAATATCCGCATAGAGGCGCCTCCTGTATCTTTTCTAGATCCGCCGGACTTATGTCGCTGGCGAAATACACTGCTACCGGGCCGACGGCTCTTGGCGCGCCGATGTCCGCCGTAATTTGTGAAGACGGACTATCCGCCACGGACGAGGTCCTTCCCGCACCGCTTGTGAGCGGCATTGCCAAAAAAGATATTGATACCATCAATATCACCGACGGTAATTGTTTGACATTCATATCAAACCTCCTTTTCCGCTTTCTTTTCCCACTTCGAGGATACTTCGTATAATTCCATTTCCAGTTCTATCGCGTCGCCGAGAGCGGTCAAGCCTTCAACCAATTGATGGGACAATGCGGATCCCAGCCGGGCAAAAACCTTCTCGTTCAATCTGAAATACGGCTCAAGCGTTTTTTGCATATAGTTTTTTCCGGCAGGTGTTAATTTGATACGTTTTTGCCGCTTGTCCGTGCCGTCCGTGTCGAGGGTGATATACTTTTCTTTCTTAAAGAGCCGTATCACATTGTTGACGGTCTGTTTTGGCGTTTCGCAACTTTCACTGATTTGTTTTTGGGTAACAGGCCCCTCCAAATACAGGATGTATAAGACCTGCACAATGCCATAAAGCATATCGTTTTTCTGCGCCCACTGCTGGTACAGACCCTTGATCCTGCTTATCGAGGACGCGATTGTTCCGAGTTCCCGTTCAAATGTTGAGTTCATACAACTTCTCCCATCTTTTCTTGTTTAATACTAATTATAGTCCTAAATAATACTCTTGTCAAGTACTTTTGTCAAAAAATCACAGAAACGGGACTCTATACAGAAACACCCGGTGAACGGCTGTGGCAACGTGCCCTTAGCGACGAAGCAATGCAGATAAGGTCTCTTCCCGCTGGATTGCTTCGCCCGCTCTCACGAGCGGCTCGCTCGCAATGACGGCGGGGATAAAACGTTCTGGGAGGCCTGTAAAATTTTTTTGAGGAGGATAGCTGTACGAGGCTATACACAGAAACACCGTTGCCCATGCTGTTCCCATCTGGATAATCCTGCCATGCAGGGCTTTGCCGTGGATGCTTGGTATCGGCGCGATAAAGGATAGGCGTGTTGTCATTGCGAGCGAAGCGAAGCAATCCAGACAAGATACCCCTCGCGCTGGATTGCTTCGTCTGCTCTCACGAGCGGCTCGTTCACTATGACGGGGGACGTGCTTGCAGTAACGAGCGGCACTGCCCCGGTTGCTTCTTGAGGTTGTTCCAAAACGCCGCAGAACGCACGTCCCCGTTGAAGGGGGTCGCGAAGCACTGTCAACAACTTAAGCAAAAAGAAAAGAAAGGTCCGCGGATTTTCGCGGATTAACACGGATCGAGCGGGGTATAATCCGTGAAAATCCGCGTCAATCTGCGGACAAAATTCTTAAGTTGTTGACAGTGGGTCGCGGAGCACTGTTTACCAATTTAAGCATTTTTGTCCACAGATTACCCCTATTTTTCATACCTAAAACCCGTTTCATCGGTGAAAATCAGCCGCCAACTGGCGCAATCTGTGGACCATTCTTATATTTGGAACAGGCTCCTTGTCTTTCAGTTACCCTTGCAAATCTTCCAGTGCCGCTTCCTCCTGCGCCTTCTTGAGCCGGGCCTTTTCCTCTTCGGAGGGCGGGAACAGCAGGTTGAGGGTGATGGAGAACACGCACACCGCGACGATCGAGTCTTTGAAGATGTACTGAAGGAATGCGGGAAGGTGGTCGATGAGCAGTTTGTTGTCGCCGATCGCGTAGGCTACCCCGAAGGTGATGGCGAGAATCAAGAGGTTGCGGTCGGAGAAGCCGGCTTTAGCGATCAGCTTTATCCCGTTGAGCATGATCATCGCGAACACCGTTACCACCGCGCCGCCGAGGACGCTGTACGGCATCGCCGCGAAAACCGCGCCGATCTTGGGAACAAAGCCCGCGAGAACCAGCACCGCCGCGCCCGTTGCGATACAAAATTTGTTGACCACCTTCGTCATCGCCACGATACCGGCATTCTGGCCAAACGCCGTGTTGGGCAGCGTGTTGAAGAGGGCGGCGAACATCGAACCCGCCGCATCCGCCATGACCGCGCCCGACATCTCTCTCGTGGTTGCCTCGCGGTCAAACGCCGCCACGGTGATCCCGTTGATGTTGCCCATTGTCTCAAGCCCCGACACGACAAAAATCGCCGCCACCGCCAGAATCGCGTCGAGGCGGAACTCCGGCCTTATGGAAAGCGGGATGGGCAGGGCGAAAATCCCCGCATCCGTGACCTGCTGGAAGTTCACTTGTCCCAGAATGATGGCCACCACATAGCCCACCGCGATGCCGATGAGGATCGCCGAGATCTTCAACATCCCCTTCGCAAGACGTTGAAGCAGGAGAATCACGATAAACACGGAGAACCCGATGACGAGGTTTTGCCAGGACGCGAATTGGGCGGCAAGCGCGGCAACATTGGCCGGGACCTCTTTGCCCTGCGCGATGAGGTTCGCCGCGATACCCGCGTTGGCCTCAGCCGCCGCGCCGCCCGCAAAGTACTGAACGCCTACCGGGAGGAGATGCATCCCGATCGTCATCAGCACCGCCCCGATAACCAGCGGCGGGAAGAACTTTTTAAGCGGCCTAATGAAGAACCCCATGAGGATTTCGACAACGCCGCCGACGATCACCGAACCCAGCACGACGTTTATCCCGAACTCGGCTCCCAGTGTCCGCAACGTCGGCACGAAGGCAAACGCCGTCCCCATCACGATGGGCAACCCCGCCCCGATCTGATACCCGCCGAATTTCAGCGGATAGAGTTGCACGAACGTCGTCACCCCGGACGCGAACATACAGCACTGCACCATCAGCATTCGTTGCTCCGGCGTGATGATAAGCTGCCCCGTCGAAGCGTTTACGATACCGGCGAGTACCAGCACGGGCGCAAGGTTGCCGATAAACATCGACAACACGTGCTGCAATCCGAGGGGCAAGGCGACCCTGAGCGGCGGTCTCCCCTCCAACTGGTAGACCAATTCCGCGCCTTTAAACATTGATCCTTTGGCCTTTTCTGCCATAACGATCCTCCTCTCTATAAATTTTTCTTATCTTAAACACGCTTGTTTCAAAACTCATTGAGCCTGTTCCAAAACTCGGTTAGTTTTGACAGGCTCAAATAACCGCAATGTTGAACTATAGTTAAGTATAACCCTAAGAAAAAGTTTAGTCAAGAAGAATTTTTCGTTTTTCAGGATAAATGCCTAGAACCTGTTCAAAAACCCCACGGGACGCAACCCTCCGCTGTGATCCGGTCGCGGGCTTTGCCCGCTTCTGGAGTTTCGGGCGGGGCTTCGCCCCACTTTTCCGAAACTCCACGACCGAAAGTTGAGCCGGGGGCGTTGCGGGGGTGGGAAACCCCCGCTGAGGGGGATAGCGGAGGGCGAAGACCGGAGCGAAGGGGGAGACTTCCCCCTTTTTGCTGAAATTTTGAACAGGCTCTAAGAACCACGAACCAACAGGAACGGAACAAACCGCCTGCACAAATGTTCGTGATGGCGCGGGCCTTGACTGTCGGCTGGTTTTGCGGGATGATGGTTGGAACGAGGACACTATGAGCAATAATGATGGAGGACAGGCCGAAAAGCGGGAAATAATCCGGCATTCGGTCTCTCATGTCTTGGCGGAGGCGGTAACGAAACTTTTTCCCGGCACGAAGCTGGCGATTGGGCCGGCGATCGAGAACGGGTTTTACTACGACTTTCAACTGCCCCGGCAGATTGTGAACGAGGATTTGGCGGCGGTTGAGGCCGAGATGAAGGCGATTATCGAGGCGCGGGAGGACTTTGTGCGGGTCGAGTTGCCGCGTGAAGAGGCGAAGAAGCGTTTTGCCGATCAGCCCTTCAAGGCGGAGTTGATTGACGAGCTTGCGGCCGAAGAGACGATCACCGTGTACGAACAGCGCGACAAGGAGGGCAATGTCCGTTTCGCCGATCTCTGCCGGGGGCCGCACGTTGCCAATACCCGCGAGATCAACAGCGCGGCGTTCAAACTGCAATCGATCGCCGGGGCCTACTGGCGCGGGGACGAAAAACGCCCGATGCTGACCCGCATCTATGGGACCGCGTGGGAGGGGCCGAAAGAGCTCAAGGCCCATCTCGCGTTTCTTGACGAGGTGGAAAAGCGCGACCACCGCCGGGTTGGGAAGGATCTCGACCTCTTTTCCACGCACGAGGAAGCCGGGGCGGGCCTCATCTACTGGCACCCCAACGGCGGGCGAATGCGTGTCGCCATCGAGGACTTTTGGCGCAAAGAGCATTACCGCAACGGCTACGAAATCCTTTACACGCCGCATATCGGCAAGCGCTGGCTCTGGGAAACGTCCGGCCACTTGGGGTTTTACTCTGAAAATATGTACTCGCCGATGCGGATCGACAAGGACGACTATATCTTAAAGCCCATGAACTGTCCGTTCCACATCATGATTTACAAGAACAAGGGCTGGAGTTACCGCGACCTGCCCCTGCGCTGGGCGGAACTCGGCACCGTCTACCGCTACGAGCGGAGCGGCGTGCTGCACGGGCTTTTGCGGGTGCGCGGCTTTACCCAGGACGACGCGCATATTTTTTGTACGCCCGATCAGATGGAGGGCGAGATACGCGAGGTGTTGCGGTTCAGCCTCTGGATATGGAAAATTTTCGGCTTCAAGGACATCAAGGCCTACCTTGCCACGAAGCCCGCTCATTCTGTCGGCGAGCAGGATCGCTGGGATGCCGCGCTGGAGTCGCTTAAAAAGGCGGTTGACGCGGAGGGGCTCTCTTGCGAGCTTGACGAGGGCGGCGGCGCGTTCTACGGCCCCAAGATCGACCTCAAGGTGAAGGACGCGCTGGGCCGCGAATGGCAGATGACGACGATTCAGTTCGACTTCAACGAGCCGGAACGTTTCGGCATGACGTTTGTGGACAAGGACGGCCAGCAGAAACGGCCCTATATGGTCCACCGCGCGCTCCTCGGTTCGCTGGAACGTTTTTTCGGCGTGTTGATCGAGCACTTTGGGGGCGCGTTCCCCGTGTGGATCGCCCCGGAACAGATCGCGGTGATCCCCGTGGCGGAAAGTTTTAACGAGTATGCCCAAAAGGTCACCGCCGAGTTGAAGGCCCGCGATTTCCGGGTGAGCGCGGAACTTGACGACAGCCGCCTCAACGCGAAAATCCGCGCCTGTCAGACCCGCAAAATCCCGTATATGCTCGTGGTGGGCGAAAAGGAGGCCGCCTCCGGCACCGTGTCGATCCGTTTGCGTGACGGTCGCCAGTTGCCCCCGATGCAGACCGCCGCATTTGCGGACTATGTGCAACAAAAGGTTGACGAAAAGAGTTTGGAACTGTAATCACGGGGGAAGTAATCCGGTGGGAATGCCGCATCTGGATTGCTTCACCAACGGCAACTATGTTGCCGCAGGTTCGCAATGACGAGCCCCTCCCGTCATTGCACCTCCACTTGTCATTGCGAGCCGAGCGAAGCAATCCAGCAGGGAACGCCTCGTCTGGATTGCTTCACCCTACGGGTTCGCAATGACGCGCCCCTCCCGTCATTGCGCCTCCACTCGTCATTGCGAGCGAAGCGAAGCAATCCAGCGGGAACGCCTCGTCTGGATTGCTTCACCCTACGGGTTCGCAATGACGAGCCCCTCCCGTCATTGCGCCTTCACTCGTCATTGCGAGCCGAGCGAAGCAATCCAGTGTGGAAAGGCCTTCCTCGTCTGGATTGCTTCACCAACGGCAAACTGCCGCGACAACTATGTTGCCGCAGGTTCGCAATGACGGTCCCCCTGTCATTGCGCCTCCATTCGTCATTGCGAGCAAGCGGCACATTGCCGAGCGGAGCAATCCAGCGGGGAATGCCTCGTCTGGATTGCTTCACCCTACGGGTTCGCAATGACACGCCCTCTCGTCATTGCGCCTCCACTCGTCATTGCGAGCGGAGCGAAGCAATCCGGCGGGAAGGCCTTCCTCGTCTGGATTGCTTCACCAACGGCAAACTGCCGCGACAACTATGTTGCCGCAGGTTCGCAATGACACGCCCTCCCGTCATTGCGCCTTCACTCGTCATTGCGAGCGAGCGGCAAATTGCCGAGCGAAGCAATCCAGTGCGGAATCCCCTCGTCTGGATTGCTTCACCCTGCTCACTTCGCAATGACGACCCCGCCGGCAAAGCCGTCACCGTTCTCTCACAAACGCCGCGATTACAAATCGTGATAGGTTGCCAATACGACGTGATGTTGTTCCAGCCATTCCCGTGTAGCGGGATCGCAAAGCATCTCTACTTCTATGGCTCGTGGCGTTGTCAATGACGATGTTTTCAGCAGGTAGTTGTCCAGAAAACCGGGGTGAAATACCATCATGGCGCAACCGTCAGGATGCGCGTTT
Organism: Spirochaetaceae bacterium; assembly: GCA_031269165.1. Taxonomy (GTDB): domain Bacteria; phylum Spirochaetota; class Spirochaetia; order Treponematales; family Breznakiellaceae; genus JAIRNN01. The sequence continues at coordinate 15,394 of JAISZQ010000011.1, read as the reverse complement.
TCAACCATGCGCGTTAATGATGCAAACGGGTTGTACTCAGGCCGCATAGCGTCCATGGTCATGAAGACTTTTGTTGCGCCTATCGTCACCGGTTTATCGTCAAGCGGCATGGGAGAAATGGGAGAATATTTTAACCCGTACTTTTTGGCGACTTCTTCAAGACCAAGAAAGAGGTTTTTGCTTGAGACCGCGTGGCATTCAATATAGTCGGGTTTTCTGCCGACAAGTTCCACAAACCTCCGGTACTGCGCTTCAATCTCTAAAAGCACCTCGTCGAGAACGACAAAATCCTCTTTCGCCGCCCGGTACATGGAGGATGGTTTAAACTCGCCGCTCTCCGTAACAAGGCTGGGGATTTTGTCCGGGCTGGTTAAGGGGCGCCCGACACTAATGTTGGTATGCTGTCCGATACAAAGAGCGGCCCCGGCAACCAGACTGACGCCGTGTTCGGCGGCACTCATGTTCGGCATAAGTCCGACATTCTTTATCATGCCGGACTTGACCGTTTCGGCGATGCCATAGTTTATTCCTTTTGAATAGCCCAAATCATCGGCACGAAGTAAAACCATGTTAAGCCTTCCTGTTTATGACAAGCGGGTCGTCTTTCTTGAAACCGGTGATGTAGGTAATGATGGCGGAACCGATAAACGCGATGGCTGCGGCTATGAGGCCGTTCACCAGATTAATCGTGGAACCGCCCGCGAAGCTCAACATAACAAGCAAGTTTGCGCTTGGAACCATCGTGTAAACACCGACATTGCATATACCGATATACACCCCGCCCAGAAAAGCGCCCGCCATCAGGCCGATAAACGGCCGGCGGTATTTGAATCCGAGCCCGTAAAGCCCCGGTTCCGTTACCCCGCCGATAATGCTTGCGACAAAATAACCGAGCGCCAGACTGCGCTCCTCCTTATCCCGTATGCGCATGACACAACCCAAGCACATACCGAACGTCGCGATGCTCGCCATTGCGCCGGCGGGCATAGCAATGAATTCACTGCCGTTCTGGGCAAACACGAGAATCATCGTGGTGATGAAAATGATGTGCATTCCGCTCATCACCAAATATTCCCAGAGTGCCGCGATTACCGCGATGGCAAGTATACGAGCGATACCGCCGTAGTTAGAGAAAGAAAGCAATCCGTCGCAGAGGATGTTGCCGACGGCCGCCCCTGCGGGACCCAGCAGGCAGAGCATAAGCGGCAGCATGACCAGCACGGTGAGGAACGGCGCGAACACCGTCCTGAGCATCGGCGGCAGTGTTTTCTTGAAAAACTTTTCGACAAAGGACATCACAAAAACGGACAAGATTGTCGGCAGAATGGAATTCGCATAGTTTTGTAGGTAAACCGGTATGCCGTACACGGTGAAAGGCGTTTTGTTGTTGACCATCTCGATAAGGGTTGGATGCAACAGTATTGCGCCGACGAACATCCCGACCACAGGCGTTACGCCGAATTTCCGTGCTGCGGTAAAGCCTACCATGATGGGCAGAAAGTAGTAACCCGCGTCACCCACAAACGTGAACAGTTTGTAGAGGTCTGAACCCTCTTGGAGAACGCCAATCATGGAGGGGCCCAAAAGGGAAACCAGCATTTTGAACATTGCCGCCGCCATCATCATGGGGATGAGCGGCGTAAGGCTTCCGGCAAGCCCGTCTAAAATGCTGAGTCCGATTGACTTAGCCGACAGCGGCTTTTTTGGCGCGTCAAGGTTTTCGGCAACTGGTGCTTGCGCCTCCAATCCGGCCGTTTCACACAGCGCGATATACACACGGTCAACCATTTGTCCGATGACCACCTGAATAAGATCGCCTGTGTTTACCACGGCAAGAACGCCCGTGGTTTTCTTTAACCCCTCAGTATCGACGACGCTGTTGTCCTTGAAGTTGAACCGCAGCCGTGTCATACAATGCGTTACGGAGACGATGTTCTCCTGCCCCCCGACTTTGCCTAAAATTGCTTCCGCAAGTTGTTGGTACTTTTCTGTACTCATGGTAATTTCTCCTTTGTTCTTTGCCATTTGTGTTCTCCTTTACTTATGGCGATTCAGTTTTTGTTATACGTTGGATTTCATTTTTCAATGACGCATAACATTTTCTAAACGCTGTATACGTGTATACGTTGTGTACGCGTATACGTTGTATACGTACGAATTCCGTATACTGAATGTCCGTCGGATGCGCCCCTATTGAGCATCCGCATTCCCGCAACCGGGCCAAACATCATTCTCCGCAAAACTATGGCATATCTGTTTCCTCCTTCGTCATAATCTTGTGGATTATGTCCTTTACGATAAAGTCTCGCGCCACAAGGGGCCTCCTTATATGTATTTTGGGGCGTTGTGCCCCGGAATACCGTAAAAAAAGCGAAGGAACAGGGGTAAATCGGGCGTTTAGGGAACTAAAACGTTTTCGAGGGGGGGGGGGGCACCCGCGATAAGGGAGGGGGTCACGAGAAATCTATTGGTAAGAGACAACACCGTTTTTTGCATAACCAGCCTTTTGATATAACCCCGCACTGCTACCGGGCAATCATAGGTATATTTATACCACACGTGAAAAACTTTGTCAAGGGGTACCCCGCAAAAAACGTACGGTTTTTTGTCCACAGATTACCCAGATTATGGTGGCGCGGGCTTACGGGAGATGGCCGTCATTGCGAGCGGGCGGCACATTGCCGAGCGAAGCAATCCAGCAGGCAACGTCCCGTCTGGATTGCTACCCAAAACGGCAGCATCAAGCGGCAGTACGCTACCTTGAGACAGCACGTTGCGCCGGTAGCACAGCCACCTGTAGGTGGTGTTCACCCGGCATATCGATACGCTATCTCAACAGTTCCCGTCCAAAAGCGCAATCTGCGGGCAACTATTTTTAAGTTATTGACAGGGGGAGGCATCCCTCTCCATTATCAATCCCCCGAAGAGAATGTTTCTAGACTTTTTCTGAAGCCATGCTGACTAATTGCCCGTTTTGAACATTAAGCGCCTTGACCCTCAAACGGCGAAAGTCATTGTTGCCCGTCAAATTGCCGGTTATGACCACATCTGCCCCAAGCAAATGCCCGATTGATAATAAAAAGTCGTCCTCGTAATCTGCTGTCCGGTTGAAAAAATTCCTCTCAACACGAATCGCCTCGATCTTGTGGCTGCCGATAACGGCAAACTTTTTCTTGGAATGAACCGCTAAATAGGTCAATTCTTCAATGACGAAGTGGGATTCGAGCTCATCGTCGGACGCGATGTTGACAATAGCCACCTTAGTCCTGTTTCTCAACACTTTTTCAATAATCCCAAACGAGGATTTTACCGCCGAATCCAGATCGTATTCCGGACCGGATGATACATCGGCAGTCTGTTGCGTCAATGGAGCAATCATGCCATCGGCAACCGCAAAAACATGGCGAGACTGGTATGCCGTAAACTCAAGAACGCTGGGCTCCCTGTCCGCATAAGTGTCAGAATTGACAAAAATGGTATGCTCGCCATTTTTTATCTTATAGGTGGCGGTTTCCCCCATACGGAGTATGCCTACCTGTCTGCCGTCAATGAAAACACGGACCCGTATGGCCGAATTGCTGTCAATGCGGCGTACTATAACCTCAGAATTTACCGTCCGCGTAGCACCGCCCTTTTCGGAACTGCAACCTGCCGCCATGACCGCCGATAGCAACACCGTTATGCCAACGATTAACCAACCATTGTTTCTCATAGTAACTCCTTCCAATCATTCAAAAAATTCCCACAGGTTCTCATCCGTGATTTTCTGTGGGAAAGCTGCTGTACTCACTTTTATTATCGGTGATTGAGTCCGCAAATTGAACATTGTTTTTGCATTTTTATGTCGCGTGTTACTGTTTGAGGCCGCACCGCCCGCCGCCGGGACACAATTTTCCCCATTTTCAATGCTCCCTTTCCCCTTTTCCCTTCGCGTAACGCGCGCCTGCCCCCTCTTGCCAAATTTGTGGGTTTTGATTAGACTTATCATACTAGGATAACTATCCAAAGGCAATTACAAGGAGTATCTAGAAACATGGCTTTTGACATCTCGAAGATGCGTAATATTGGCATCAGCGCGCACATTGATTCGGGCAAGACGACCCTCTCTGAGCGCATTCTCTTTTACACGAATAAAATTCACGCGATTCACGAGGTCCGCGGAAAGGATGGCGTGGGCGCGACGATGGATCACATGGAACTTGAGCGCGAGCGCGGGATCACGATTCAGTCTGCGGCGACGCAGGTGGAGTGGAAGGATTACACGGTGAACTTGATCGACACGCCGGGGCACGTTGACTTTACGATTGAGGTTGAGCGGTCGTTGCGGGTTCTGGACGGGGCGGTTTTGGTGCTGTGCGCGGTCGCGGGGGTGCAGAGTCAGTCGATCACGGTTGACCGGCAACTCAAGCGTTACCACGTCCCCCGGATCGCGTTTGTCAACAAGTGTGACCGGACGGGCGCGAATCCGCTCCGGGTGCGGACGCAGCTTCGCGAGAAACTGGGGCTCAATGCGGTGCTTATCCAACTTCCCATCGGGCTTGAGGACAAACTCGAAGGGGTGGTTGACCTTGTTACGATGAAGGCGATCTACTTTGACGGCGACCAGGGGACGGAGATGCGCTTCGCGGAGATCCCCGTTCACATGAAGGCCGACGCGGAAAAGCACCGCGAAGAGCTCATCGACAGCGTTTCGCTTTTTTCGGACGAACTTGCCGAGCATTTCCTCAACGGGGAGGCCATTTCCGAAGACCTGATCCGCGCCGCGATCCGCACGGGGACGCTGGCCGAGCAGTTTGTGCCGGTGATGATGGGGAGCGCCTACAAAAACAAGGGGATTCAGACTCTGCTTGACGCGGTCACCCACTATCTGCCCGACCCGACGGAGGTGAAGAACTTCGCCCTCGACCTCGACGAAAACGAGGAACAGCGCGAACTTTCCTGTGACGCGAAGAGCCCGACGGTTGCGCTGGGCTTCAAACTGGAGGACGGCCAGTACGGCCAGCTCACCTATGTCCGCATCTATCAGGGCTCGTTGAAAAAAGGCGAGGAACTCGTGAACACCCGCTCGCGCAAGAAGTTCAAGGTGGGCCGCCTCGTCCGTATGCACTCGGATAATATGGAAGACATTAACGAGGGGGTGCCCGGCGACATCGTGGCGTTGTTCGGCGTTGACTGCGCGTCCGGCGACACGTTCTGCGGCGGCGGCCTCAACTACGCGATGTCCTCGATGTTCGTCCCCGACCCGGTTATCAGCCTCGCCATCACGCCCAAGGACAAGAAGAGCGGCGACCAGATGGGCAAGGCGCTGGGCCGGTTCACCAAAGAAGACCCGACGTTCCAGACCTACGTTGACCCGGAGAGCAACCAGACCATCATCAAGGGCATGGGCGAGCTTCACCTTGAGGTCTACATCGAGCGTATGCGGCGCGAGTACAAGTGTGATGTCGAGACGGGGATGCCGCAGGTTGCCTACCGGGAGACAATCCAGCAACACGCCGATTTCAACTACACGCACAAGAAGCAGACCGGCGGCGCGGGGCAGTATGGCCGGGTGGCCGGGTTCATGGAGCCCTACCCCGATGGCGACTACGAGTTTGTGGACAACATCAAGGGCGGGGTCATCCCGAATGAATACATCCCCAGTTGCGACAAGGGGTTCAAGGCGGCCCTGCACAAAGGCTCGCTCATCGGCTTCCCCATCGTCAACATCCGTTGTGTCATCAACGACGGCCAGTATCACCCCGTCGACTCGTCCGATATCGCGTTCCAGCAGGCGGCTATCGGCGCCTTCCGTGAGGCGTACAACAAAGCGAAGCCCTGCATCCTCGAACCGATCATGAAGGTCTCTGTCGAAGGCCCCACGGAATTTCAGGGCAACATCTTCGGCTCGATCAACCAGCGGCGCGGCGTCATCACCAGTACCACCGAGGACGGCACCTTCTCCCGCGTTGACGCCGAAGTCCCGCTGTCGGAAATGTTCGGCTACTCAACCGCCCTGCGCGGCATGACCCAGGGCAAGGCCGAGTTCTCGATGGAATTCGAGAAATACGGCAAAGCCCCCCAGAGCATCTCCGAGGAACTGATCAAGAAATACGAGGAAAAGCGCCGGGCCGAGCAGAAGTAAGCGAAACGTAATCACCGGGAACCGCGGATTACACGGATTTATGCGGATGACACGGATAAGTCCGCGTCATCCGCGTTGCTGTGTATCTGCGGGTATCTGTGGTTCCTCGTGATGCGGCCTTTTGACAAGTGAGGCTGTTCCCAAACCCCACGAGGTTTTTTCTTCGTGGTGATCCGGGGGCGTTACGGGGGTGGACCTACAACCCTCAACATCCTGTTTCGGGTTTCCGGCCGGGGCGTGGCACACCTATGGTGTGCTTCAGTAATGCGTCCGTCCGTGGACGCTTGGGGTACGCCCACAAAACCATGCACCGCATGGTTTTGTCCCCGTTGAAGGGGGTAGCGGATGACCAAGCGGAGGGAGGTGTGGACGTACTGAAAGTGCGGACATATCGACCGGAGCGCGTGTCTGGAGCGAGGGGGAAGGCTTTCCCCCTTTTGCTGGGTTTTGGAACAGCCTCAAATATTAAAAATCGGGCATTGACAAAAATCAAGAAAGATGGTAAACTGATAAGAAAGTTTGGAAACATGAAGGGAAAACGTGGCCGATAAAGTCATTTTTGTTGCTTCGGCGTTCAAGCATGGGTGTACCCAAGCCGACATTGAACGGGCAATAAAAACTCAAATCTACGAAGGCCCGCTGGAAGGGGAGGATGACATCTATGCTATCATCGGGTTTGATAGTGCCGCGAATCCGATCGAGATTTTCTATAATAGAGTTGACAAGAAAACGATTAAGGTGTTCCATGCTATGGGGTGCCGGGACAAAGTGTCTCGTCAGATGGATACTCAGATGAATACAAGGAGAAATCATGCGCGATATGACAGATGAAGAATACGATGCTCTTGATGAGCGTCTGACTAAAACGGTTCCCACGTTGGGACCGAACGGGATCGGGTTTTTTTCGAGCAAAGGGGTTCAAGCGGCGGTTTTTGATAAACCGGCTTCCTATAGTCCTCATGCGAAAGCGCGAGCCACTCGCCGGACATCGTCGGAAAAGATCGCTGACTTAGGGTAGCACTGATGAACGTAACCTAACCGCCAAAAAAGCGGATGTGCACGGATAATCTGGGGTAATCCGCCGCCACTTGGCGCAATCTGTGGGCCGTTTTTATACTCCGTATTTGTTCGTGTGGTTCTTCGCGCTATATGTGTTTACCTGTAGTTTCTGGAGCCTGTTTCAAAACCCCGCAAAACGCAAGCCTCCCGTCAACAAATTAAGAATTTTGGTCCGCGAATGGGCGCGCATAAGCGCCGGACAGGGCGTTACGGATAATACATACCCATCAGCGCGTATTCGCAACGCCCTGTCCGGCGCACATTCGCGGACAAAAAATTAAAAATCGGCGTAACCTGGGGGGCCATTTTTATATTTCGCCAATTCAAATCTGAAGTGCGAAAAATTCATTCATTACCCAAGCAACAATAACAACAAACGTCTCCTTTTTTATACGGTTTTGTTAAAAACGACCTCTTGACTAAACTTTTTTTTATAGTTATACTTAACTATATTTCAATAGCGTGAAGGCCGGACGTTTGGGCCGGAGCCTTCAGGAGGAAAATTATGGATTTTGGGGCGATTAAAACGAAGGCCGAGGGTTACCGGGGGGACATGACGAAGTTCCTGCGCGACCTTGTGCGGCTTCCCGGCGAGAGTACAGGCGAGAAAGAGACGGCGGCGCGGATTGTCGAGGAAATGAAGAAGGTCGGGTTTGACGAGGCCGGAATCGACAAGATGGGGAATGTCATCGGGTATATGGGCACGGGGAAAACGCTCATCGCCATTGACGGCCACATCGACACGGTGGGCGTGGGGAACCGCGACAACTGGACGTTTGACCCGTTCGAGGGCTACGAGACGGAGACGGAGATCGGCGGGCGCGGCACCTCGGATCAGCTTGGCGGGCCGGTCGCGGCGGTGTACGGGGCGAAGATCATGAAGGACTTAGGGCTCTTGAGCGACAAATACCGCGTGATGGTGACGGGCACCGTGCAGGAAGAAGACTGCGACGGGCTTTGCTGGGAGTACATCATCAAGGAAGAGGGCATCCGGCCTGAGTTTGTCGTGATTACCGAGCCGACCGACGGGCACATCTACCGGGGCCAGCGCGGGCGCATGGAGATCCGGGTGGACGTGCAGGGCGTTTCCTGCCACGGTTCCGCGCCGGAACGGGGCGACAACGCGATCTACAAGATGGGCGAGATTCTCGGCGAGGTGAAGGCGCTGAACGATCGGCTCAAAACCGACGCCTTCCTCGGCAAGGGGACGCTCGCCGTGTCCGAGATATTCTTCACGTCCCCGTCCCGGTGCGCGGTGGCGGACTCGTGCGCGATCTCCATCGATCGGCGGCTCACGTGGGGCGAAACCTACCAGAGCGCGCTTGACGAGATACGGGCGTTGCCCGCCGTGAAAAAGTACGGCGCGGAAGTTTCCATGTACCGGTACGACCGGCCGAGTTATACCGGTGTCCGTTACCCCATCGACTGTTTCTTTCCCACCTGGGTCATCCCCGAAGACGCGCCGGCGACGGTGGCGATGGTCAAAGCTTACGAGGGGATGTACGGCAAACCCAAAGTGGACAAGTGGACGTTCTCGACCAACGGCGTGTCGATCATGGGGCGGAATGGCATCCCCTGTATCGGCTTCGGCCCCGGCAAGGAAGCGCAAGCCCACGCGCCCAACGAGAAGACGTGGAAAGACGACCTCGTGCGGTGCGCTGCCGTCTACGCGGCTTTGCCGACCGTGTATTGCGCGGGAAAGTAAAAGGCAAGAGACCGTCATTGCGAAGTGAGCAGGGAGAAGCAATCCAGAGGAGGAAGGCCTTTCACTGGATTGCTTCGCTCCGCTCGCAATGACGGTAGCACCGTCATTGCGAGGAGCGAAGTAACGAAGCAATCCAGACGGGGAAGGCCTTCCACTGGATTGCTTCGCTACGCTCGCAATGACGCATGGTTCACGCGCAATGACAGGTTGGTGCCTTCTGTGACGCGGGGGCGTTGCGGGGGGCTGACCTACAACCCTCAACGTCCTGTTTCGGGTTTCCGGCCGGGGCGTGGTACACCTACGGCGTGCTTCGGTAATGCGTCCATCCATGGACGCTTGGGGTACGCCCACAAAACCATGCGCCGCATGGTTTTGTCCCGCTGAGGGGGGTGCCGGAAGACGGCGCAAAACCGCATAGCACAAGGTGCGGCGCGGGTTTGTGCCGGCTGGAGGCAGGGGGGGAGGCTTCCCCCCATCTGTTTTATTATGGACAAGTATTTTTTTAATAGGAGATTTTTATGGCTTACATCAATCATTTTAACGCGACGCTGGATGGGCTTCATTTCGGCGGTATGTTCGACGGGGATTTTTTCCTGACGTGGGAGAAGACGTGGGACGAGATTCAGGCGGTGTTCACGGTGGCGGACGCGCTGCGGGCGTTGCGCGAGGACAATGTTTCGACGAAGATTTTCGAGTCGGGGCTGGGGATTTCGCTGTTCCGGGACAATTCGACGCGGACGCGGTTCAGTTTTGCCTCGGCGTGTAACCTGCTGGGGCTCGAAGTGCAGGACCTCGATGAGGGGAAGTCGCAGATCGCCCACGGCGAGACGGTGCGCGAGACGGCGAACATGATTTCGTTCATGGCGGACGTTATCGGGATTCGCGACGACATGTACATCGGCAAGGGCAACGCGTATATGCACGCGGTTGCGGACGCGGTGAAGGAGGGCTACCTTGACGGCGTGCTCGAACAACGCCCGACGCTGGTCAACCTTCAGTGCGACATCGACCACCCGACACAGTGCATGGCCGACATGAACCACATCATCCACCACTTCGGCGGCATCGAGAACCTCAAGGGCAAGAAAGTTGCCATGACCTGGGCCTACTCGCCCTCCTACGGCAAGCCGCTTTCGGTGCCCCAGGGAGTCGCGGGCCTCTTTACGCGCTTCGGTATGGACGTGCATCTGGCCCACCCCAAAGGCTACGAGGTGATGCCGGAGGTCGAAGAGGTCGCCCGCAAAAACGCGTTGCTTTCAGGCGGTACGTTCACCAAGAGCAACAGCATGGACGAGGCATTTAAGGACGCGGACATCGTGTACCCCAAGAGTTGGGCGCCCTTTGCCGCGATGGAAAAGCGCACGACGCTCTACGGAAACGGCGACGACGCGGGGATCAAGGCCCTCGAAAAAGAGTTGCTCGCCCAGAACGCCGCGCACAAGGACTGGGAATGCACCGAAAAGCGCATGACCGCGACCCGTGGTGGCAAGGCCCTCTACCTGCACTGCCTCCCCGCCGACATCACGGACGTGAGTTGCAAGGAAGGCGAAGTCGCCGCATCGGTCTTTGACCGCTACCGCGTGCCGCTCTACAAGCAGGCCAGCCACAAGCCCTACGTCATCGCCGCGATGATTCTCCTCGCCAAGGTCAAATATCCGCAGAAACTGTTCGCGGACTTGGTGGCGCGGGGAACGAACAGGTTTTTCGGGTAGGGGGTCTGGGGGAAGTCTCCCATTGTCAACGACTTAAGGATTTCGTCCGCGGATTTTCACGGATTTAATCCGCCCGTCATTGCGAACCCGCGGCAATTTGCCGTTGGTGAAGCAATCCAGCCGGGGAAGACATTCACCCTGGATTGCTTCGCTCCGCTCGCAATGACGGGGGGAACCGCGGATTAACGCAGATAGCACAATGACAGGGAACCGCGGATTGCGCCATATATGGCGACGCAGATTTTCACGGATTTAATCCGCTTTAATCCGCCCGTCATTGCGAACCCGCGGCAATTTGCCGTTGGTGAAGCAATCCAGCCGGGGAAGGCGGGCGAACGCTTCGCGTTGCCTTCTGGATTGCTTCGCTTCGCTCGCAATGACGACTGCCTCAGCGGGGCGCGGCCCTCATTGCGAACCCGCGGCAATTTGCCGTGGGTGAAGCAATCCAGCCGGGGAAGACATTCACCCTGGATTGCTTCGCTCCGCTCGCAATGACAGGGAACCGTGGATTGCGCCATACATGGCGCAATCCGCGTCGCCATCGGCATTGCCGCGTTTCATATCACCCGCATCTCGCACCGTGCGCTCGTGAGCCCTTCCGCGTAGGCGGTGAGGCAGAGCGGGCCGGGCGACGCGCCCGCTCGGACGATGACGAGAGCCCTGCCGCCGCAGAGATAGATTTTCGGCAGACGGAAGCCCAGCGGGGCCGTGAGGTCGGGGGAAGATGCGCCTAAGATTTCCCCGTCGCCGCTCAGGGCAAAGCCGACGAGGCGGCTGTCGGTGGGGCAGAGCGTTCCCGCTTCGTCGGTGACAGATACTTCTATGTGGACGACATCGGCCGCCGGAAGCGTGGTTCGATCCGGGACGAGTTCGATGCGTCGCGCCGGGCCCGCTGTCTTCAGGAGATGGCGGCACACCGCCGCGCCGTCCCGGTAGCCGACCGCTTCAAGTTCCCCCTCCTCGTAGTCAAACGTCCACTCGATGATGCCGTTTTCAAAGTCGGCGGGCCGCCGCGTTCCCCGCTTCTTGCCGTTGATCTTAAGTTCCACATACTCGCAATTCGAGTACACGGCGGCCTTCACGGTGCGGTGCTTGAGGTGGTCGAGGTTCAGATGGGATGCGGTGCGAGGGAAGGACCAGCGCCCGCGCACATAGTCGGGGCGGCCTCCACCGTCATAGATGCCGAGGTAGACCACGGGTTCTGCCGACCAGAGGCTTTTCCGGTAGGAGGCGTTGGACTTGAGGAAGCCGCAGATGTCCAGCATCGCGCCCGCCCAGCCTTTGACGGGCCACACAGTGCTTTCGCCGAGGTAATCGATACCGGCCCAGATAAACTGGCCCAGTACGTTGTCGTTTTCGAGGACGAAACGCCAGGGGGTTTTGCTTACCATGTCCTCGTAGTTTTCCGGCGTGCTGCTGTAGTATTCGTAACTTTCGGTGCCCACGATCGGCTTGTCGATGGCGGCGGTATAGGCTTCGTAGAGCGGCTCGTGGTAGTTGAGGCCCAGCACGTCAACGGCCTCCGTCAATGCCTTGGTAATCTCCACGAGGCGGCTCACCGGAGCGCCGACGAGACTCCGGGGGATGACGTGAGGATGGAGCGCGCAGGTTACCGGACGATCGTCCAAGGCGCGGACACAGGACACCAGCGTCCGCAACGTCTCCGGCATCGTGCCCGCCCCCTGTTCCTCCACCTCGTTCCCGACACTCCAGAGAAACACCGACGGGTGGTTTCGGTCGCGCAGGACGCACGCCTCCAAGTCGCGCCGCCAGTCCTCGTCAAAATGCGCGGCGTAATACCCGCTCCGCCACTTGTCAAAACATTCGTCGATCACATAGAAGCCCAGTTCGTCGCAGAGATCGAGGAATTCCTCCGCCGGCTGGTTGTGGCTGGTACGCACCGCGTTACAACCGATGCTCTTCAGCGCAAGAAGCCGCCGCCGCCACGCCTCGTCGTAGTAGGCCGCCCCAAGAATCCCGCAGTCGTGGTGCAGGCACACCCCCTTGAGCGTTACCGCCTCGCCGTTGACCCGCATCCTCCGGCGGGGAAGCAACTCGATGGAACGGATCCCAAACGGCACCTCCACAGGCCCGCCGGTATCACCGTCGTCTTTTCCCCGAAGCCGCACCACGGCACCGTACAAGCGCGGGTCATCGGCACTCCAGAGGAACGGCCTTTGAATCAGGCAACGTTGCCGCACCGTGGTTTCCCCGTCTGCCGGAACGCGAAAGGGCATGGCCGTTTCCGCCGCGACCGCCCCGTCAGGCCCGGTTATCGTCAGCGAAACCCGCCCTTCACCCGTCCTGCCGCCCCGGTTCACCACCGTTACGTCCACCGTAACTTCGGCCGCCCCACAGGGGCTTTCCTTGGTTGCGCTCTGGCGCGAGAGGGCGGCCGGTTCCCCCTTCGGGGGAAAGGGTACTCCGTCCGGGAGACCAATCTGTTTTGTCCCGATACGAACACCCCACGTCTTGACGTGGAGGGCGGGAACAATCCGCAGATACACGTTCCGGTATATCCCCGACCCCGAATACCAGCGGTCGGGCGCCTCACAACCGTTATCCAGCCGGACGGCCACCGTGTTATCCCCAGCCCGCACGAGGTCCGTTATATCCAACGCGAAAGACGAATACCCGTAGGCCCTGCCCCCCGCTTCCCGCCCGTTGACATAGACCCTGCTGTTCCGGTAGACCCCGCCAAAGTAAAGGGAAACGGCAGATGCCGCACCATCCGGCCCGGCGAGTGCTTTCGGTTCAAGATAAAACGTCTTGCGGTACCACGCGACCCCCTTCCACGCGAAAAACCCCTGCATATTCTGCCCGGCATACTCACCCTGATCACCCTCGCCCCGGTCAAAAGGTTGCTCAATCACCCAGTCGTGAGGAAGATCGACCCGCCTCCACGTCCGGTCAGGGTAGTCCTCCCGTTCCGCCCCCGCCGGATCCCCCAACAGAAACTGCCAGTCCGCATTAAACAACACCGCATTTTTGTCCCGCATACATATCTCCTATCGATCCTTGTCGTTCCTTCGCTTTTGTTCAGCATAGTTTGCCCCTCCAGCATAGCCCCGAACCGGCCCACCCGCAATGGACAGAATAGGGCAAATCCGGTGTGAATTATAGAAAAGGGAGATTCCTTCGATAAAACGGGAAACACAAGGAACCGCAGATTGCACGGAGTTTTGGGGATAACGCGGATAATACGTAGCCATTTTCAGCAAAAGGGGGAACGGCAACAGGTTGCCGCGTCTCCCCCTCGCTCCAGACCGCCGCTTGCGCTTAGGGTCTTACGCTACCCCCTCTGCGGGTGGCCAGCCCCCCGCAACGCCCCCCGAATCACCGCGAAGACTTTCGTCCCGTGGGGTTTTGAACAGGCTCTAAGGCGTTGACAATGGGAAGTCTCCCCCTGTCAACAACTTAAGCAAATGGAATATAAGAGTGGTCAACGGGTTACACAGATTTTTAGTTTTTTTGTCCGCGAATGTACGCGAATGTGCGCCATACATGGCGTTGCGAATACGTGCTGATGGGTATGTATCATTCGTAACGCCATATATGGCGCTTATTCGCGCCATTCGCGGACCAAAATTCTTAAGTTGTTGACAGTGGGAAGTCTCCCCCTTCGCTCCGGCCATCTCAAAACCGCGCCGCACTTTGTGCTTATGCGGTGCGGCAGTCGGCGGGGAGAGCAATACCAACATGGGGCCGCTCAGAAAAAAAGCCCTCCGCCAAACGGAGTCCCGTTCGGCGGGGGGCTTACTCGGCTAAGGCAAACTTGTTTGCCCGTGCGCCGGGGACACGTTACTACTGGGCCTTCCAGCCGGATTCGTCTCCGCCGCCACCGAGGGAGGTATCCCATTTGTAGGTTTTGCTAGCGGCAACGGAAGTCTCCTTAGTGGTGCCATCGCTCTGATAGAAGTTCTTGGAACTATCACCATTGAATGCAATACTCCCGCTAGACTCGGTAGTGATGGTACTGGTATTCGCTGTTCCTAAAAATTTCCCGGTATTCTGCGTATTAGTAGTCAGCGCGACATTGAGGGTAAGCGTACTGTCTGCTTCAATCGTCATCTCTTGACCCAGCACGTATGCGATAGTAAACTCTCCCTCTCCCTTCAGCTTAAAGGACGTGTTGTTGAAGGATATCGTACTGTTCGCAGCCGTAAGCTCGAAGAGCGCGCTATCGTTTTCTTTGCCGATCATCAATGTTTTGTCGACGACTGTCTGGAACGCCTTGCCACCATACTCCACGACGATATACCCCGTTCCACCCCAGTGCTGGTCGGTATCCTTGACCCACACCTCGCCGCCGTCCCTGACGGTCATGGTGGCGTCATTCGTGCCGGTTATGCTGGATTCGGCCGTAAACGTACCCCCGCTTTCCACCACAACCCCGCCCGTATCCGGTATGTCGAACGCGCCCGCTACCGTGAGCGTGCCCGCTACCGTGAGCGTGCCCGTCACGGTGAGTGCCGCCGTCCCCTCAACGGAGAGGGTAATCGTATTGGGCACGGCAAGCGTTACCCCGGCGGGAATCACAAACGGCCCAGCATCTTCAAGGTCCACACCTTCCGTCAGCGTAACCGTTGTGCCGCTCACCGTTGCCGCGTTGCCCAGAGCGTCCTTGAGCGCCCGCGCGGCCTTCTCCGCCTCGCTGGGCCCGTCGTCATCGCTGTCCGTCGGGCAGCCCGTCAAGAATAATGACACGCCCAGAAGGACGGTCAAACCGATAATAAAGAACTTTTTATTCATAAAAGTTCCTCCTAAAAATAAAATAAGCTGATCCCTACGGGA
>JAISZQ010000278.1 GCA_031269165.1 Spirochaetaceae bacterium | reverse complement strand
AACCGTATATCAGACTATCATAGTTTTTGGATAGTGACAATAAGCCTCCGCTGTGATCCGGGGGTGTTACGGGGGTCTGACCCCCGTTGAAAGGGGTAGCGGAGGACGGCTCAAACCATTGCGGGGTATACCCCGCAATGGTTTGAGCTGGCCGTAGCGAGGGGGAAGGCTTTCACTGTCAACAACTTAAGCCAATGGAATATAAGAGTGGTCAACGGATCACACAGATTTTTAGTTTTTTTGTCCGCGAATGTCCGCGAATGTATGCGAATACGCGCTGATGGGTATGTATTATTCGTATTTATTCGCGCCATTCGCGGACCAAAATTCTTAAGTTGTTGATAGTGGAAGCCTTTCCCCTTTTTCTGAGATCGGAATCGCCGAGAGGCCAAAACTTTCGCTTGCAATGTTCCCTGTTTGCGGGTATACTGGAAGCGGAGGTTTTCTATGCCATCGAGTCGATCAATTCCAACAAGGGAGTTTCATATCAACCGCGCCGTGCGGGACGAATACGGTCTTGAGAAGGTGCTTTTTTCGCTGACGGGTAACGTGATACTCATCGACATGAGGCGGACCCGCGAGTTTGCCGTTCAATGCAACGAGAGGGTGGGCGAGGAAAACGGGCCGGAAGAGCCGGTGAATGCCGGGGATTTGGCGGCTATGGGGCTGATTGACGAGATTCTTCATTATATGACGGCGCAATACCGAAAACGAACCCGACGGGATGTGTTTGGAAAGGCGCTCCTCCATATTGCGGCGAAACTGGGGGACGAGCGGAGCACGCGGTTGCTCGAAATGTTTTCGGGGCTTTTCCCGCCGCAACGGGTTTACGCGGGGGAGGATTCGGTTCAAGGGTATCTTGCCGCGATGTTTGACGGGGAAAGCGCGACGGCTCTCACGCTCGAAGAGATCATGCACCTTGCGCTGGCAAACCTTAATCCCGCATTTAAGCCCTTTCGTTTTCTGTTTGACGATGGCGCCCTTGTCAAAAAAACAGCCTACAATCCGGCTCTGGACGAGCTTCGCGCCCATCTTGCCTCTCTTCCGGCTTTCGGGGCGGACGGGCTTAACCTCTGGGATTTGCTCCGTGCTCCGGCCCTCGCGTCGGACACGCTTGAAGGACAGCTTCGTTACATCATGGAACGTTGGGGGACGTACCTCGAACCGTTTAGGGCGCGGCTTTTCACGGCGCTTGACGTTATAAAGGAAGAACACAAGCCCAACTGGGGCGGCGCGCCGGGGCCATCCGAGGTCTACGAGTATGACCACCTCGATGCGGAATACGAGCGGTTTACCGCCGACCAAGACTGGATGCCTAACTGCGTGCTCATGGCGAAGAGTACGCTGGTCTGGCTCTTCCAGTTGTCCAAGAAGTATGGCCGCGAGATTACGGCACTCGACCAGATTCCCGACGAGGAGTTGGACGCTCTTGCGCGGCGCGGGTTTACCGGGCTCTGGCTCATCGGGCTGTGGGAACGGAGCGCGGCTTCGCGGACGATCAAGCAGTGGAAGGGCAACCCCGAAGCGGCGGCCTCGGCGTACAGTCTCTACGATTACGACATCGCCGGGGAGTTGGGCGGCTGGGCGGCACTGGCGAACCTCCGGGAGCGTTGTTTTAGGCGCGGGATCCGGCTGGGCTCGGACATGGTGCCGAACCACACGGGCATCGACAGCAGGTGGATCATGGAACACCCCGACCGCTTCCTCCAGCTTGACTACCCGCCCTTCCCCCAGTACAAATACGAGTCGGGCAATCTTTCGCATAATCCCGATGTGGTCGTGCAGATCGAGGATCATTACTACAACAACACGGATTGCGCGGTGGTCTTTCACCATTACGATCGGCGGTCGGGCCGTCACCGCTATATCTATCATGGGAACGACGGGACTTCGATGCCCTGGAACGACACGGCTCAGATTGACTTCCTCAACCCGGAAGCGCGGGAGGCCGTCATCAGCACGATTGTCGGGGTGTGCCGCCAATTCCCCATCGTCCGGTTTGACGCGGCGATGACGCTGGCCAAGCGGCACATTCAGCGGCTCTGGTATCCTGAGCCGGGGCGGGGCGGGGACATTGCCAGCCGTGCGGAACACGCCATCACCCACGACGAGTTTACGCGCCGCATCCCGAATGAGTTTTGGCGGGAGGTGGTTGACCGTTGCGCCGCCGAAGCGCCCCACACCCTCCTCCTTGCCGAGGCGTTCTGGATGATGGAGGGTTACTTTGTGCGGACGCTGGGCATGCACCGCGTCTACAACAGCGCGTTTATGAATATGCTGAAGAAGGAAGAAAACGCCAAGTATCGACAGACGATTAAAAACACGCTGGCTTTTGACAGCGAGGTGCTGAAGCGTTTCGTGAACTTCATGAACAACCCCGACGAGGAGACGGCGGTCGCGCAATTTGGCAAGGGCGACAAGTATTTCGCCATCTGCACGCTCTTGGTGACGATGCCGGGCCTCCCGATGTTCGGCCACGGGCAGATCGAGGGCTTCGAGGAGAAGTACGGCATGGAGTACCGCCGGGCCTATCGCGACGAGGAGCCGGACGAGGGCTTTGTCGGGCGGCACGAGCGGGAGATTTTCCCGTTGATGAAGAAACGCCATCTCTTTTCGGGCGCGACCGACTTTTTTCTCTATGATTTTTACGATACCGAGGGCCGGGTCAACGAAAACGTGTTTGCCTACACCAACCGGTGCGGCGACGAGCGCGCGTTGGTGCTGGTCAACAATAGTTACGAGGGCGCGGCGGGCTGGATTAACGCGAGTCCGGTCGCCGTTCCGCAGAAAGACGGGTCGACGCGGCAGGACAAACTCGCCGAGGCCCTTTCGTTGCGTTACGACGGGCGGTACTTTACGCTGTTGCGGGAAGCGCGGAGTAATCTCTGGTTTGTGCGGAGCAGCAAAGACGTGCATGAACACGGCTTGTTTGTGATGTTGCGCGGCTACGAGGCGCAAGCGTATCTGGATGTCCGCGAAGTCCGTGACGACGAACAAGGTCGCTGGGCCGCGTTACACCACGCGCTTGACGGCCGGGGGACGCCCAACCCCGAAGAGGCGATGGAGGACTTGGCGTTTGCCCCGCTCTACGTTGCGTTTAACGCGGTGTTTAACGCCGATACCGAAGACGACGCGGATGCATCGTCCACGCTGAGTGACGCGGTGAGGCTCTTTCTCGAAGCGGCGCGGCAGTATGCGCCGGAAACGGGCGCGAAACGGGGGAAAAGCGCGACGGAGAAGGCCGCGAAGGAGATTGCCGCCCGCATCAAACAGGCGCAGACGCTCGTGGGGACAGGCCCCGGCGCGGCAACCCCGGCGGCAAAGACGGCGAAAAGTGTGGCGCAGGACACTAGCGTGGCGGTGGACGAGACCGCGCCCGTGGACGAAGCGGCGCCCGTGGACGAGGCGGTGTTCTTTGCCCGCGCCTATCTCGTTTTGACGGCGTTACGCGCATTGTGCGGGAAGAAGGCTGCCGGGGAGGACGCCGCAACATTGGCGCGGGACTGGCATCTGGCGCGGAAAATCCGCGAGTGTGCCGTGGCACGGGGAATCGACCTGACCACGGCGGAACACGCTGCCGCAACCGCAATCGCCGTGCTGGCCCGTTCCACGGAGGAGAAACCCCTCACCGCCGCGAGCATCGGTGCCGATTGCCTCGCACAAGAAGACGCCCGCGCCCTCTTGGGGGTCAACGTCTTTGACAACGTTGTCTGGTACCACAAAGAACGGTTTGCATTGACGCTCCGGTACGCGGCACTCTACGCTTCGGTCGAAAAAGACGCGGACGCAAAGGCCGTCGCGCGGGTCGTGAAGGACATCACTACAGCGGACAAGAAGGCGGGCTACCGGCTCGAAACGCTGATCCGCGCTCTTGATAAGAGCTGATAGGTAAGAGCGTCGTCATTGCGAGCAAGCGGCAAATTGCCGAGCGAAGCAATCCGGCGTGGGGGCCTTCTCCGTCTGGATTGCTTCGCTCCGCTCGCAATGACGGGTGGCGGCGGATAAGAGCCTGTTCAAAAACCCTGCGAGACGCAAGCCTCCGCTGTGATCCGGGGGCGTTACGGGGGTGGTAAACCCCCGTTGAAGGGGGTAGCGTAGGACGTAGACCGGAGCGAGGGGGAAGGCGTGGCAGTTTGCCAATGCAAATTGCCGATTCCCCCTTTTGCTGAGATTTTGAACAGGCTCTTAAGAAGGCGAACTACCAGTTCGAAATGCTAATCCGCGCTTTTGATAAGAAATAATAGGTAAGAGCATCGTCATTGTGAGCAAGCGGCAAATTGCCGAGCGAAGCAATCCGGCGAGGGGGCCTTCCTTTCAAAATTATGCTGATTTCGCAACCTTTGTCGGTTAAAAAAGTAAATAACATTGCCCTGCAACGTGCGGTAATTCCGTTTTCAATGCTCCATTATCCATTCGGGTGAAGCGCGTTGCGTTGACACAAGCCGCCGGATAGGGTAGGCTTCCGTCAGGCAGGTAAAGATATGACAGCGCGCATTATGAAAAATGCCCGGAAAATCGTTATAAAATTTGGGTCAAGCACGTTGGCGGATTCGTCAGGGCGCATTGACGAGTTCCTTCTCGCCTCGTTTGCCGCTGCCATCGCCGCGTTGAAGCAAAGCGGCAAGGAAATAGTCGTCGTTTCGTCAGGCGCCCAGGCGGCGGGCCTTTCAACCATGCACAAATGGGAACGCAAGCGCGACATCCACTATCGGCAGGCGTTGTGCGCCGTCGGGCAGGTCAAACTCATGCAGGCGTGGCAGTCATCGTTTGCCGCGCACGGGGTCAATGTCGCGCAGATCCTTCTTACGCGGGACGATTTTAGCGATCCGATCCGGAGCCTCAATATGCGGAACACGCTTTTCACCCTTGTTGACGAGGGGATCATTCCCATCATCAACGAAAACGACACCGTGTCTGTCGAGGAGATCAAAATCGGCGACAACGACAGCCTTGCGGCCCAGTCCGCTATGCTCTGGAACGCCAATCTTCTCGTGTTGTTCAGCGACATTGACGGCTTGTATGACAAAAACCCGCATCTTTTTCCCGATGCCCGCTTCATCGGCGAAGTGAAGGACATTGCCGAGGTGAGCAAAACGATAGACACAAGCGGCAAAAGCGGTTTCGGCACCGGCGGTATCGTGACCAAACTCGATGCCGCGTCATTCGCCGCCGATTACGGCATCCCGACCATCATCACCAAGGGCTGCCCCTCGGCTTTTGCCGACTTGCTCTCCGGAGCGCAACGGGGCACCGTGTTTTTCGATAAAACATGCGTTTGACCGGAAATAGCCAGGGGGTTTGGAGCAATTCTGATTTCAAAAAAAGGGGGAATCGGCAAATTGCCGCGCGGAGTGGAAGGGGCGGGGCGGCTCGTTTATGGGAGTAACGGGCGCGACGCACAGTCAGGTGCCGGAGCGTCTGCGTGGGCTTATCAACAGGCGCTAACCCCTTGCGCGTGCGCGTAACATGACTTTCGAGCAATTTGTCGCTTTCCCCTGGGATGATGTAGGGTCGGTATTCGGTAATGTCCTAAAATTATTGTATCAAACCAATTCTCCCAAAAAACCAGATGTTTATGGTAAGGGCCACAACGATCTTGTGCGTCCGTTCTGTTTTTGAGAAACGGATGCCTTTCCCCGCTAACCGGGCGCGCCATGTCCTCAGGGACAGATGTTTCCTTTCTATCTTTTGCGTGTTTTTCTTCGTAACTGTCAGAACCTCCCGTGAAAAACGTTCGTAATACGCATAGTTACCGTCCGTATAGACACTCCCTGTGTTTAGCGGCTTAAGCAGTTCTATCAGTTTATCAAGGTTTTCATGTTCCCTCGTTCCAAACCAAAAAGCGATAACTTCACCTGTTTCATGGTCAATGGCCCGCCACAGCCAAATTTGATGCTTCTTATCGTGATAAAAACTCCACATTTCGTCCATTTCAACCCGGATTGTGACCGTTTTATGGGATTCCAGATATTCTTTGTTCACATACTCTATCTGTTC
>JAISZQ010000277.1 GCA_031269165.1 Spirochaetaceae bacterium | reverse complement strand
GCGGGTTAACCGCGGATTGCGCCGGATGGCGGCGGATTTTCGCGGATAAGAGGTGAGGTTGTCATTGCGAACCCGAAGGGTGAAGCAATCCAGTCGGGGAGGCCCTCACACTGGATTGCCGCGCTTCGCTCGCAATGACAATGGGCTTGCCCGCAATGACAGGGCCGCCTCGTTTAGGGACGGATAGGTTCCAGCCTTAGGCGCGTATACGGAACAGCCTTAGGCGCGTATGCGAAACAGCCTTAGGCGCGTACGGAACAGGCTTAGGGCCGGATAGGTTCCTCGCTTGGGCGGGTGTCATTGCGAGACGCGAAGCGGCGAAGCAATCCAGACGGGGAAGGCTCTCGCACTGGATTGCCGCGCTTCGCTCGCAATGACGAAGGGCTTGCCACAATCACGGGGGAGTGTTGTCATTGCGAGTCGGCGGCAACGATTTTGCCGCGGCAATTTGCCGTTAGCGAAGCGGGGAACGGCGGCGGCGCCCCCTGCCGGGCAGGACGCAAATCCCGCCCAGGCTTAGGCGCGTATGCGGAACAGGCTTAGGGAGCGATGCCTCCCAGGTTTAGGGCCGAATAGGTTCCTCGCTTGGGCGGGTGTCATTGCGAGGAGGCGGCAGTTGCCGGAGGCGACGAAGCAATCCAGCCGGAGAAGGCCCTCACACTGGATTGCTTCGCTTCGCTCGCAATGACGGGAGGCCCGCTCGCAATGACGAGGGAGAGGGTTGTCATTGCGAACCTGCGGCAACATAGTTGCCGTTGGTGAAGCAATCCAGCCGGAGAAGGCATTCACACTGGATTGCTTCACTTTGCTCGCAATGACGGGCCGCTCGCTCGACAATTTGCCGCTCGCTCGCAATGACGATGGGCTTGCCCGCAATGACGGGGCGAGGGTTGTCATTGCGAGTCGGCGGCAACATGGTTGCCTTTAGCGGCGAAGCAATCCAGCCGGAGAAGGCTCTCACGCTGGATTGCTTCGCTTCGCTCGCAATGACGGGGCATCGTCATTGCGAGGGCGGAGACCGAAGCAATCCAGACGGGAAGGCCCTCACGCGTAAATCTTCCGCCCCTGTTCGTCCGGGATGAGCGTGTGGCGGTAAAAGTAGGTGTTCACTTGGTCGCGCCATTCGCGGGCGTTGACGAGTTGCCGTTCAAGCCGTTCCCGCACGGATTGATAGACGGCGGCGGGCAGCGCGTTTTCGAGCGTTTGCCACTTTGCGAGCATCGCCTCGGCTTCGTCGTAGCCTTCAA
This sequence comes from Spirochaetaceae bacterium, assembly GCA_031269165.1. GTDB lineage: Bacteria > Spirochaetota > Spirochaetia > Treponematales > Breznakiellaceae > JAIRNN01. Next base: position 4,202 of record JAISZQ010000277.1, on the reverse strand, counting down.
AGTGCGTGTCGTAGATGTTTTGCAGGAGCGTTTTCCCGTTCTTCATGCGGAAGTCGTAGCGGAGGCGGTGAAAGAAGAGGAGTACGTCTTCCGGGCAGCGTTTGGGGTCGTCAAAAACGGCGGCGATGGCGGGGGGATACTGGCCTGAGTACCCGGTGCCCTTGCCGGTGCGGTCAACGCCGATGGCCTCGCGTCCGGCGCGGTGGTAGGTGCCCCAGCGGGAAAACTCGTAGCCTTCGATTGACGGGCCGTAGTGATGGCGCGGTTCCACCATGAAGCACACGCCGAAGGGCGCGTTGTACTTCTGGTAGGCCGGATAGGAGGCGAGCAGTATTTCCCGCACAACACGCGCCGTCTTGCCGGGGCCGAAGGTGAGGCCGCACCATTCCCGCGCGATCTCCTCTGCGCCGAGGGCCGGATTCCAGCAGAGCCTCCCGTAACCGTAGAGGTTGGCTTGCGCGAGCGTGTGGCCCGTCCAGTTGTTGTCCAGTCCGGTGTTAGCGACCGCCGCGAGCCCTTCCAGTCCTCCCCGAGCGGAGGCGGACGGAGAACCCTTGCCGCCTGAGCCCAACAGTTCTCGGACCTTCGCCCCATACCCGGTGTCATAGGCCATCACGTCCTGCCACATCCACGGCAAAAAACAGAGATCAATCTGCTGGCCGGTATACTCCTGCGTGATCTGGAACTCCATCGTGTGCCGTGTCTTCGTTAACGCACCGAAAAGCGGCGAAACGGGCTCGCGCACCTGAAAATCGTAGGGGCCGTGCTTGATCTGGAGGATAACGTTATCGGCAAACTGCCCGTCCAACGGCTTAAAATGATCGTAAGCGGCACGGGCCCGGTCAAAGGCCGTGTTCCGCCAATCTTGGGCGCAATCGTAGACAAAACAGCGCCAGACACATTCCCCTTTGAACGGCTGCAACGCCGCCGCCAGCATATTCGCGCCGTCCGCGTGGGTGCGCCCGTACTGAAACGGCCCGCCTTCCCCCTCGCTGTCCGCCTTCACGAGAAAGCCCCACAGGTCGGGGATATACCGATAGACCAGCGCGGCCCGTTCCTTCCACCACGCGGCGGCCTTCGGGTCAAGCGGGTCGGACGTGTCAAGGCCGCCGATAACCTCTGGCGAGGAAAAATTGACGGAGAGGAGGAGCCTGACCCCGTAAGGCCGGAAAATCCCCGCGATTGCCGCAACCTGGGGAAGGCAGTCCTCCGTGATCAGTTTTGACGAGGTGCGGACATTCACGTTGTTGATCGAGAGGACGTTGATCCCCACCGATGCCAGAAGCCGCGCGTAATCACATAACCGTTCCGCGTCGTACCGCGCTTCCCCGTCTTTGAAAAAGAGCGACCCGCCCGCGTAGCCCCGTTCAATCGTCCCTTCGATGTTGTCCCAATGGTTCAACGCGCGAAAGGATACGGCGGGCGACTCGGTGATCGCGCTCCCCGGCTTGATCTCCCCCAACGCGAGCAACGCCAAAAACCGGAACACGCCGTAGAGCGTCCCGGCGGCGTCTGTCCCCGCGATAACAACACGATCCTCCGACACGCCGATGTGAAACCCGCCGGGCCCGCCGATTTCCGGCAACCGCTCGCCGTACCGTTCGAGAAACCACGAGGCCCTTCCGAGAAATATCCCGCTTTCGCCGGGTTCTCCCGACAACACGGCCCGGACACCAAAACGTTTCAGCAACCCGTCCCGCAGTTCGACCGCCGCCTGGCGCAGGATCGCCGCGTCCGTTCCTTTGTCCGGCACGCCGCCCTCTTCCGCACGGATAGCCGCCAACAATTCAGCCTTGAGCGCGGCCTTAAACCCGCCCTGTAACCAGCAATCATATTCTTTCATGTGAAAATAGCCTTTTAGGAAGCGCATAGAAATGGTCATAACCACAACGGGCCTTTGACCCGCACCAACACGAACGGAACAGCGCAACTCTGAACATAAGACCGCCGCCGTTACCGTTTGGCAACGACGGCGACCTTTCCGCCTTAACCACGCTCCCCCCGAAGGGGGGCCGCCACGTTTTCCCTTTGCGTCTACCGCATTCACTCCCCCGAAGGGGGGTCGAGGGCCGTTCCCTCACGATGCGCCCAAGGGCCTCCACGGCAGGTGGCTACGGGGCCTGATACTTTTCGGCGCGTTCGTCAATGATCGCCTGAGCACCCTTGTCAAGCCATTCCTTCACCTGCGCGTCGTACACCCGGTCAAAATCCGCCGGCTTCGCCTGAATGGACTGAGCGTAGACCTCCGTCGATTTGGAGGCCAGCGTTTCACCCACCGGGCCTTCCGCCACCAGCGGAGACTTAGGCGACACCACGAGAGCGGGCCGGGCGTTGGCCATCGCAAGCGTGTAGGCGTTGACGATAACGTCCGCGGGCCAGGTATACCCTGCCGCAAGCGCCTTGATGTTCTCCTCCTGAGACCCCAGGAACAACCCGTTCATCATCACCGTATAGTCGATGTTCTGGGCGCTGTTCTGAATCCAGCCGTCCCCCGCGTTCGGGTTGAGCTTCAGCACCCCATCAACAATCGTGTGAACCGTACCCTCAGGCCCGGTCTGGATAAAGTGATAGTTCTCGTATTTGGAGAGCCAGTTGAGGTAGCGCAACGCCGCGTCAGGATTCTTCGACCCCGCCGGAATAAAGAAGTACACCCCCGCCGCGTCATACGACGATTTATGCGTCAACCCGTCCGTGCTGGTGAAGCAATCCACCGGCACCATTTCCGCGCCCGGCACGTTCTTCTGCAAATCGAGGAGAATCTTGTCGCTGTCGCGGTAAATCTGATCCCAGTTCTGGATAAACGACCCGACGATCCCGCTCTTGATGTTGTTATACTGAATCTGATCGTCCTTGTAGAGCGCAAACTGAGGATCGACCAGCCCCGCGTTGAACATCTTGTTGAGGAAGCGCAACCCTTCCTTGTACCCCGGCACGACAAACGAACGCTCGATAGCCGTGTTCACCCAGCGGTCGCGGTCGCTCAACGTCGGGTCAATGAACGAATCAAGCATATTGCCCGCCTCCCAGTCAACACGGGCGCCTATCAACGAGAACGGGATCAACGCCGCGTTGGTCTGCACGCCCTGCAAAAGCGTCTTTTCGTTGGCCTTAAACGCGGCAAGCGCGTTGTAGTACTCCTCCGTCGTCTTAGGCAGAGGCAGTCCCAGTTTGTCCAGCCAGTCCTTGCGGATAAACGTGTTGAGCCGCGCCACATTCATCCGGCGGGCCTGAATCGAGAAAATCTTCCCCGACGCGTTATCCCGCGTCCGCTCGATCATACGCCGCCCCGGAAGCGCCTCGTCCGGCCCCAAGAACTCGTTCAAATCCTTGAGCGTCGTGTCGATGTACGGCGCAAGGTCAAACAGCCCGCCCTGGTCTCCCCATTGGGTCACATTCGACAAAGCGTAGGTAACCGCGACATCCGGCGGAGAACCCGCTGCCATCAGGTTGATCAGAGCCGTCTGCTCGTCGCCGCGCGGAACCGCGACAAACTCAACCTCGATATTCTCGTCCTTGAGCAGCTTCTCCTTGATCCACTCCGTCCACTTGTTGTTCGTCGGATTCGTCTTTCCGCCATCCGTGCCCCGGTCAAAAACCTCGACCTTAATCTTCACCGTCCCGCCCGACGCGCCCTCTTTCTTGGCGCATCCGACAACCGCCAGCAACGCAACCGCCGCCAACACCACCACTAAAACCTTCTTCATACAATCCTCCATAAATTTATTTCCCAAAGCCCGGCAAAACCGCACTTTAGTATACCCTGTTTTTAATGGGGGATCGGCAATTTGCCGCGCCTTCCCCCTGGCTCCAGCCAGCACAAATCCCCTTAGAGCCTGTTCAAAATCTCAGCAAAAGGGGGAATCGGCAAGTTGCCGCGCCTTCCCCCTCGCTCCAGCCGCTTCGCGTCTTACGCTACCCCCTTCAACGGGGGTTTACCACCCCCGTAACGCCCCCGAATCACGGCGAAGACTTGCGTCCCGCAGGGTTTTTGAACAGGCTCTTACAAAAAGTATTTTCTCCTATTTGACGAATACCGGCGTTGTCCAATCCCCGTGGTTTCGCGGCGATAGAACATTCACTCTTTAGAGTTTGTCCATAATGTAGACACATTATGGACAAACTTCCTTAAAACCCGCATTTTTGCAGCCTTTAGGCGAAAAAATGCAATGTCTGGCCGCAAAGTAACCGACTTTGTGGACAGA
>JAISZQ010000202.1 GCA_031269165.1 Spirochaetaceae bacterium | reverse complement strand
TCCACAAAGCAGTATACTGCGATTATCATTGTTTCGCTCATTTCGCCCCTCTCCCTTTGGTTGTGTTTGTTTCTTAACCTTATCAGGAGAGGGGCGTTTTTTCTATTCCCCCTAACAACTCGACATTCGGCCTAACAAACAAGGGCCATCATTGCGCGGGGATCCCTTTTGTTGCCAGCGGTGGGCGAAAGCGGGCTCGCACTGACGGCGCGTTCTGTCACCATCATTTTCCATTATCCATTTATCATTTTCAATTCCCCTACGGGGCGGCCCCTTTTTTTGAAATCGGAATTGCCCAATGCAAGTCGCCACGGCTTGACAGGTCGTAAGCCATAACGGTACACTCAAGCTATGGAAACGGAAACAAGCATTTCTCCAGCGGGAAATGCGGGACAGGGAGGGCACGCTCTTGCCAAAGAGTGGGCTTATTACACCGACAATCGGGACGAAATTGTGCGGAAGCACTGTGGCAAATACGTGGTTATCTCCGGGGAGCGGGTGATTGCTGCCTACGATACCAGAAAGGCGGCGTATCACGATACAGCACAATCTTTGCCTCCAGGGTCGTTCATGATTCATCATGCGACAGAGGTTGAAGAAGTCATTCAACTTTCACCTTTTTCGTATGCCTGAAAGACCCCACTTCGCATTTCGGCAGGACAATCTGACGCTGGCGGATCGCCTCGTTACGGAAGTGTCCGTTTTTACGCCCGATAAAAAGGCAAGCGTCAAGGCGCGGGCGTTATGGGACACGGGAGCAATGGGCAGCGTAATCACGCCGCATATTGCCCAGTCGTTGCGCCTCGCGCCCTTTGATTTTGTACTGGTTTCCGGTGTGAACAAAACAGATTACGCCGATTTGGTCCATATATCGGTTGACTTGCCCAATGGGGTAATGTGCGACGATATTGACGCGATGATTTGTACGCTGAACCCAGACATTGATATGCTTATCGGCATGGACATAATTCTTGCGGGCGATCTTGCCATAAGCAACGCGGGCGGGAAAACACTGTTTACCTTTGCCATTCCGCCATTTGAGGATAAAACCGACCTTTACGAAAAAGCCGCCCGCTTGCAATGACGGCGCGTTCTGTCACCATCATTTTCCGTTATCCATGCGCCCTGTCGCGCGTTTCGCGCGAATTGAAAATGACAAATGGAGAATGGAAAATGAGGGCGGTAAAACGCTCAAGTCTCCAAAGCACGACATTATCCATTCGCGTCCGCATACGGTCATTGCGCCCGTCACCCGCCCGTCATTGCGAGCCGCGAAGCGGCGAAGCAATCCAGTGAGAGGCATTCTCCCCCCGAAGGGGGGCCGATAGTCGCCTCCCCACAACCCGCCCAAGGGCCTCCACGGCAGGCGGTCATTGCGAGCGGAGCGAAGCAATCCGGTGCGAGGCGTTCCCTGTCTGGATTGCTTCGTCGTCGGCACTGGCTACCGAAGGTAGCACGCCGTCTTCTCGCAATGACGGCATTTTCCCTTATCAATTCCCCATTATCCATTCGCGTCCGCATACGGTCATTGCGAGCGAGCCGCCCGTCATTGCGAGCGTAGCGCAGCAATCCAGTGTGACGGCCTTCCCCGTCTGGATTGCTTCGTCGCTTCGCTCCTCGCAATGACGGTGGCCGCCACACCCCCCGTCATTGCGCCCGTCACCTGCCCGTCATTGCGAACCCGAAGGGTGAAGCAATCCAGTCGAGAAGCCTTCTGCCCCCGTAGGGGGCCCGATAGTCGTTCCCCCCACAACCCGCCCGCTTCGCCTCCACGGCAGGTGGTCATTACTTAATCAAAATAAACTCGACCCGCCGATTTTTCCAGCGGTTGTTCTCGTCGTCCCAAGAGGCGACCGTCCGTCTGCCGCCGACTCCGGTGGAGGAGAGGCGGGAACGGGCCACGCCGTTTCTCATGAGAATGTCGACGACGACTTGGGCGCGTTTTTCGCTGAGCGGCACGAGTTCGGTTGACTCTTCCCGTTCGCGGGCTGGGCCGGGCACGGTGGTCGGGTTCGCGTGGCCCTCGACCGTCACCTTGTAATCGCGGAACTTGTTGAGTATCTGCGCGACACGGGCAAGCACGCGATTGTTCGTGGCGACAACTTCGGCGGGGAGGCCGTCAAAGTCGGCGGCGTTGCTCCTAAACTGGATGGACGGCACGGCGATCTTCAGGTTGTCGCCGTCCCGCATAACCAGCACGTCGATGCCGATGATGCCGTCCAGCGCGGATTCGTTGCCGAGGGTGTCGGCGGCCCTGAACGTGTAGGGATAGTCCGAGGCCGCCTGTACCAGCTCGCCGCCTGAGACCGCCGTGTTACTGCGGCCGTCCCAGATGAGCCGTCCTGCGGGCATCCCCTTTCCTTCGATACGATAGAAGAGGCGGTTCGTCTGCGGTTCGCGGATGTCGAGACTCCACGAGGCGACCGGGGAAGCGTCCACGATGCCGAGGGCGATGAACAACTCGTCGTCAACGTCGTCGTTGTCCGGGCTAAAGAACTCAGGCGACGTCACCAATTCGAGCACGGGGCCGGAAACGTCCACCCGCACCGGGTCCGATTCGGCGGTTGCCACGTCGCCCTTCGTCCAAACGACCGTGAGTGTCGGGACAAAGACGCCCTCGCGCGCGGCACCGCTTGAGTCAAGGCCGTCCCAGACAATCGAGGCCCCCGGCGCGTCCCGGTTCTCCGTCCTGTTGGTAAAAGACTTCACCGTGTTTCCATCCCCGTCTTTCAGGGCCAATTCCCAGCGTTCGATGCCGTCGCTGAACGAGAGCGAGGGGGTGAACGCGATTTGAGCGCCTCCGGCACCACGACCCGGTTTGGGCGCGATGGCCGTGCCGCTTCCGGTGAAGAAGACACGCGGCGTTCTCGCGTCAAGGGTGATGGCTGACACTTCCCGGCGCGTTGCGTTCCCCGCTTCGTCGGTCGAGGCGAGCAGGAAGCGGTAGGTTCCGTTGGCGGCAAGGTTGCCGTTTGCGTCCGAGCCGTCCCACGTGATGTCGGGCGCGTTCCCCGTCCAGTTCCACGTCTTCACCGAGACGCCGCCTGAGGTAATCGCCGCTTCCCAACTATCGCCGCCCGCTGTCCTTACGCCGAGGGGGAGCGCATCGCGCTTCCCGTCCCCGTTGGGCGAGAAGAGCGTGTAGGCCGTGTTGACCGTTCCGTCCGGGGCCACCGTGTCGAGGATAAAGGGCCGCGTCTGAGCGCTTGGCCGGTCGCCTTGCGCGTACACAAGGTCAATGTTCGCCGTGTACTGCCCGTCCGGGGCCGCTGTTCCGGCGGTGGTCTTGCCGTCCCAGACGATGTTCTGCGGTACCGTCGCGCCGCCTGTGAACACCCGCACCGCCTCGCCGTGCATGTCAAGCACTTGGGCCTGCCACGAGGCGATCCCGTCACGACTCTTGATCTGCGGCACGAGGTTCACCGTGTCCTGTACGCGGTCGCCGTTCGGGGAGAACGCCCGAAGGTCGGTGGTCAGCAGGATACTCGTGTCGGCGGTGGAGAGCGTGAAGGCTTGCGTCTGTGCCTGAGCGAAGTTTCCGGCCCGGTCGGTCGCCTGAAGCGCGTAGACATACTGCCCGTCCGGCACCAGCGCCCCCGCGTCGGTGTGCCCGTCCCACTGGATGGCGGAAGGCGGCGTTCCGGCAAAGCGGAACACCCGTACCGGCGCGGCCTGGGGACTTGCCGCGTTCCGCACCTCGCCCCGCCACAACACCTCGTTGGAACCGGTCTGCGTAACGGGCATCTCGTCCTGTACGCCGTCGTTGTTGGGCGAGAACGCCTCGTACCCGGCGCGAACACTCACTTGGGGCGCCGTTATGTCAATGGTGAACGGGGGCGATGTGTCGGTTGACACAAAGCCGTTCCGGTAGGAGACCGAGAACTCGGCCTGGTAAGAGCCTTCTGGGAGAAGGCTTCGCGTATCGTCCCGTCCGTCATAGTCGATGTTGATCGGCGCGGGGCTCACGCCGCTAAACGTCCGCTTCAGTCCATTGGCGGCGGTGTCGCGAACGGCAAGTTTCCAGCCGGTGATGCCTTCTTTTACCGGCACGTCGAAGTTAAGGCTCACCGTGTCCTTCACCCCGTCCCCGTTTGGCGAGAGGTAGGCGTCGGACAAAGAGACGTGGACTTCCGGGTGAATCGTGCTTATCACGATGTTGGCAAGGGCCGCCTCGTCGTGGTTCGCCGCCCGGTCTGTTGCCGCGATACGGAAGTTGTACACGCCGTCCGGGGCAAACGAGCCGTCATCGGTCAAGCCGTCCCACGTGATAGCAGCGGGGGCCGTCCCCGTGAAATCAAACGTCCGCACCTTGTTCCCCGCCGCATCGTAGAGACCCGCATCCCAGTGGTCCTCGACACTTCCAGAAAGACCGATGGCGAACGTGTCCTTGTTCCCGTCCCCGTCCGGCGAGAAAATCTTGTTGGCATCGTTCGCGTTCGCGGGAGCCTCTATCTGCACGACAGGCGGCGTGTTATCCACCACCACCTCATAACGCTGCGTCACCGCCTCGTTGTCGTTATCGTCCTTTGCCCGTACCACGAAGAAGTAAGAGCCGTCCGGCACGACCCGCCCGTCCTCGTAGGTCCCGTCCCAGCGAAGGCTCTCCGGTATCACCACGCCGCCCTTCACTTCCTGAATTCGCTTGACCACTTCCCAGAAACCCTGCGTCTCGATGCGCCGTTCCTTGTTGCGGTAGGTACGCACCGTCCCGCCCGAAGCGTCCTCGACCTCCATCACCCACTGGGTAATGTAACGCTGGTCGGTGATCGTGATCGGAAATTCGAGCGCGTCCTGCTCGCCGTCGTTGTTCGGCGAGAGGTAGGCCGTTTCCGGGTAGTTGACCGTGATGAGCGGCGGCGCGTTGTCCACGACTCCGACGGCCCACGTTACGCCCGCCCCCGTTGCCCAGATGCCGTGGTAGAGCGGCTTCACCCCGGTGGCGATAGAAACATCCCCGTCTGTCGGGAGGCTGTTCCCCGCGATGCGTTTCCCCGTACTCTTCAGCGCAAGATGCACCCCCAGTCCTACAGACGGGATAAACATCGGTTCCCGAACATCGCGGTCAGCCAGCTCTTTCGCGTTGAAGCCCCACGAGGTTGACACGCTTACTATCCCCGCGATGAGCCCCGAAACCCCCAGTTTCCCGGTAACGTTCTGAAACGAGGGAAAACTTAAGTCCGCACGCGCGGTGAGCACGAGCGGGTCCGCCTTCCCGGTGGCCTTCGCCCTGAGATGAAGCACATCCGCCGACACCCCGCCAACCAGCGTGAAAGGCGAGGGGGCGAAACTCAACCCCAACGACCGCGCCACAACCGCCCACGTGAAGTTCTCCACCGGACCCAGCCTCCCCATGTTGTACCGGAAGCCAAGATCCGCCGAAAGGTTTGCCCAATCGCCCGAACCGATTCCCATGTTAAGCCCGATACCCGCGTTCATGCCCGGATACAACTCCTTCGCCGCCGCGGCGTTGGCCAGAACCGCCCACTCTTCGTTGAGAAAATACGGGCTCGGACTCCCCGCAAACCGCGCCGACCCGCCCAACACGGCGAACTTCGTCGGAAAGAGCGCCCCCAAGTTGACAAAACTGCCGACCCGGTCCGCGCCAAGAATCCCCGTATATCCCGCGTCAAACACCATACGTTGCGCGTCCCCGCCCGAAGCCGGATTCACCGCCAATTCTTGCGCCCCGCCCTGCTGAGTCACAAACGCCCCCTCGCCCAAGAGACGAGGCGAATATAAGTCGGGAAAGAGATCGCCCCCCGACGGATAATCGTCGTCCGCTGTTGCCGCTACCGCCGCGCAGAACGCCATCGCAAATACCGCTAATACCACAAATAATGGAAGTAATTTTTTCACCGAGTTTCCTCCCCGCCACGCGCCTTGAGCACGGCAATCAGGCTCTCCTCCAATTCGGAGAGCGTCTTTTCTAGTCCCGCTATACGCCGGAGAAATATATCCGCCTGCTTCTCTTCAAGCCGCCCAAATGCGGCATCGAGTATATCGTCAAATGAAGAACGCGCCCCAATAAGCGCGTCGATTCGTTCTGTTTCCATAACAAGTTTTTCCCGCTACGCAACAATAGAATAAGGAGGGGAACACCCTCGTCTCGCCCCTCATCTCCACCGCTCTGGAAAAGGGGAAGTAGAACAGGGAGCATGAAAAAGTATAGCAATAAAACGCGCTTTCTCCAAGCCCCGATCATTCTCCCTGTTCAATTATTCATTACTCATTCGCTGAGATGGCGGGCCGGAATCTTTTGCGCCAAAACGACCCGCCTCCCCAAGACGGCGCTCTTCCGGCATCGACCAGTTAGCGTAAAATAGTGCCTTTACCAAAGGGCACGACAGGAGTATAATGGAAGATATGGAAAAGAAGGTGAGGGTCGCGTTTCTTTGTGGGGGCCGATCGGCGGAGCACGAGGTGTCGTTGCAGTCGGCCAAAAACATCGTCTCGGCAACGGACGGGGCGCGGTACGAGAAGACGCTCATCGGTATTACCAAAGACGGACGCTGGCTTTGGCGGGGCGGTGAACGGCATAACGAGGCGGACTTTCGCGGGTTCAATGGGTTTCTCCTTAACGAGGACGACCCCAAGACCATTTGCCTTGACGAAAAAAATCTTGTGCCTTTTGACTGCGGGCAACTGAAACAACGTTTTGACGTGGTGTTTCCCGTTTTGCACGGCCCGTTCGGTGAAGACGGCACGGTACAGGGTTTTCTCGCCATGAACGGCGTGCCTTTCGTCGGGTCCGGCGTACTCGGCTCGGCACTTGGCATGGACAAGGAGACCGCCAAAAAACTGCTCCGTGCGGAAGGCGTGCCCATCGCCGATTTTGTGACGGTGCGTAAAGATACCCGTATTCCCGCCTTTTCCGCGATTGCCGCAAAACTGGGACTGCCGCTCTTCGTGAAACCGGCAAACATGGGGTCGTCGGTCGGCGTCCACAAAGTCCACCGCGAAGACGAATGGTTCGAGGCCGTCAACGACGCTTTTTTATACGACGCAAAGGTCATCGTCGAGGAATGTATTGACGGCCGCGAAGTCGAGTGCGCCGTTCTGGGAAACGGCGCGGAGGCGAAAGCGTCGTGCGTGGGCGAGATTATCGCCTCGCATGAATTTTACTCCTACGACGCGAAATATATCGACGAAGACGGCGCGAGAATCGAGATCCCCGCGAAACTGCCGGACGTTGTTACGGAAAAAATCCGCGAGACTGCGGTGAACGTCTTTTTGATCCTTTCCTGCGCGGACTTATCCCGTGTGGATTTTTTTGTCAAAAACGACGGCGGCATCATCGTGAACGAGATCAACACGATGCCGGGCTTTACCAAAATCAGCATGTACCCCAAACTGTGGGAGCACAGCGGCATTTCTTACGAGACGTTGGTTGACCGCCTCATCCGCTACGGGCTTGGCAGGCGTTCATAACACGCCGGGTCCATCGCCTAATTCGACAGTCTCAACAGGTTTGTGTCTGCTTCGCCGCCAGTAGGCGACTCGGCCTACGTTTTGGCTAGGTCGGCTACGCACATTTTGCCGAAACTGCTTGCCCGCTTTTGTAAAGATGCTTATACTGTAGACAGTCGTGTTTCGCACAAGTCGGTGTACGTTAGACGACACGAGTATCGTATATGGGGAATTATGCGCAATATGGCCCTAAAATTTTTGCAAAAAATCTATTGACATAATTAAAAATTATGATAAAATGAGAACATTGGACTTTGGAGGATTTTATGAAGATTCATGGGTTGGCATTGATGGTATCGGTTTCTGCCTTTTTTATGTCTTGTATTACAATTGGTAATGGAAATATTATAACAGACGAACGGAATTTACTCCCATTTCAAGAAATTACGGTAAGTGGAGGAACTGAAGTTCGTTTTCATACGAGCACGGAATATCGTGCAGTTGTTACGATTGATTCAAATCTTAACGAATATTTTGAAACAATTGTACGCAATGAAGCTCTAATAATAAAACACAAGCCTTTGAGATCGTATTTATTCACAAAAGAAATTGTGGACGTTTACTGCCCAAGCATCGCAGGTATCACTATCTCTGGATCGGGACGTTTTGAGGCAATTGATAAAATAACGACACCGGTATTTAAGACGGATATTTCCGGTTCGGGAACAATATATGGAACTATAGAGTCTAATAGTTTTTCCGCTCGTATTTCAGGTTCTGGAGAAATAAATATTACAGGAAGTAGTCAAGGTGCCGAAATAAAGATTTCAGGTTCAGGTTATTTCAATGGAACTGAATTGAGAATTAATGATTGTTCTATTGATATTAGCGGAAATGGTAAAGTTAATGTTTTTGTTGAGGATAATTTAAATGGAAAAATCTCCGGATTAGGGCGTATAAAATATCGTGGAAATCCAAAAATTGATTTTAGAAATTCAGGTTCAGGAAGAATAGAGGGGATAGAATAAATATTAAAAATAAAAGAGAGTACGGGCCATACTGTGCATAACGAGGTTGTCGGAAAAGTCGCTTTTGGCAATTTCTTCCAAAACGACCTTGGCATTGCGTTTGTTAATTCCTTGTTTGCGCGGTATGATTTTTGGGTATATTGCGGAATACAAATTTCAATCATTGATTCTCAATAATCCGCTCGTCACCTCGTCATATAAAGACGACGACCATGACAGGAGTAAAAAAGGGGATCGCCGAATTGTCTACAAAGGGAAAGAATTTATTATTGAAGTGAAAAGTCTGCAAACACGATTGGTGAAATCGTTTGATAACGACAGATGGGAAGGCAAGACCAATGTCGACGGCAGCGATAGAAGAATTGTGCATTTTCCCGATGGGACTGAATTAAACACCAGAGCTCGTTCCAAAACCCCACGAGGTTTTTTCCTCACCGTGATTCGGGGGCGTTACGGGGGTGGTAAACCCCCGTTGAAGGGGGTAGCGTAGGGCGTAGACCGAAGCGAGGGGGAAGACGCGGCAA
>JAISZQ010000147.1 GCA_031269165.1 Spirochaetaceae bacterium | reverse complement strand
ATCTTATGGGCTACACGCCGTGGGGCTGCATCGACCTCGTGAGCGCGTCCACCGGGGAGATGTCCAAGCGGTACGGCTTCATCTACGTTGACAAAGACGACGAGGGCAAGGGCACGCTGAAACGTTCCCGCAAGAAGTCGTTCTCTTGGTACCAGTCGGTCATCGAGAGCAACGGGGAGAAATTGTAGGCGATCATTGAACGCGCCTGTACGAGCGGGCGCGTTCGATAAGGGATGCCCCGTGCGGTCGCCCGAGAAGGCCGATTCAGAGGGGCCTTGACTTTTTGTCAGGGATGGCCGATAATGAACTCAAGCTGTGGGATAACTTCCATTCGCTTTTATACGCCCGGCGGTATATGTTATATCGCTGGGCTCTTTTATTTTATTGAGTATGTTATTTGGCAATCTTTGATGTAAGGATATAGAGTATTTTCTATTGCCCTTTTGAACAACAACATCCATAAACACCTTTATCCCGTCTGTTGCGCTTTTTTTTAACGATTTTACAAAATACCATTTTGCGGGGCCAGCTTGAATAACAATATCCGGGTTATTAAGCGTTTGCGCCATAGCCCCCAGATAGCCTGTTCTTTCCTTATCCGCTAATTTTTGAAATTGATTTTTGCTGATTAAGACCGTCCCCAGAACGGTCTCGGCTTTTTCAGCGTCCCCGAATAATGCGAGATAGTTTTCTCTTGTATATTCTACCCGGTCAACTTCTTCTTTTGGGTTTGCAAGTTTTTTCTTTAAGCAACCTTTTATTTCATCTACTGTTTCGTTCTTGTCCATTTCCCCATTATCGGCACCTTTCGCCGAGTAGCCCCTTGACACTTTTTTTTTCATACTCTATACTCCGTCATAAAGGTAAAAGATACGTTTTACCCTTTACCCGGGGTGCTGGAATCGTCCGGCTGAGAATGGGCAGAGTGGAGCCCTAAACCCTAGAACCTGATACGGATAATACCGGCGGAGGGAAACATGAATTATGTTCCAACTGTAAAACTGCGGGCGGCGCTGTGGGCTGTAACCGTGGTCGTGGCCGCAACGGTTGTTGCGGTACTGCTTGCGGGCTGCCAGAAAAAAGAGGCGGCAAAGGCGGCGGCGAACTTCACCCCTATTCGGGTCGTTCTTGATTGGACGCCCAACACCAACCATACCGGCTTGTATGTTGCCGACACATTGGGCTTTTACGCGGAGGAAGGGTTGCAGGTGGAGATTCTCTCCCCGCCCGCCGACGGCGCGCTTGCCCTCGTTGGGTCGGGAAAGGCCGAGTTTGGCATCGACTTTCAGGAATCGCTGGGCGAGGCGATCAGTTCGGACACCCCGCTCCCCGTGAAGGCCGTTGCCGCGATTATCAGTCACAACACGTCAGGCATTGTGAGCCTTGCGTCTTCGGGCATTCGCACGGCGAAAGACTTGGAAGGGAAACGTTTTGCCACGTGGGACGAGGAGAAGTATCGGCGCATACTTCAGACGATGATGACGCCGGAGGGCGGCGACAGCGGCCTCGTGCGTTATGTCCCCGGCGATGTGACCGACGTGGCTTCCGCGCTTGCCACCACGATTGACGCGGTGTGCGTCTACGAGGGCTGGGACGTAGTGAAGCTGAAGCTGGACGGCTTCGACATCAACTACATCGACATCGGCAGGTCCGACAAACGGCTCGACCACTACACGCCGATCATCGCCGCGAACGAGGCGTTTCTGCGGGAATCGCCTGAGACGGTCAAGAAGTTCATGCGGGCAACGGCACAGGGCTATCGGTACGCGATTGACAACCCGGCGGAAGCGGCGGCGTTGCTGGTGGAGGCGGTCCCGGAGCTTGATCCGGCCCTCATCGAGGCGAGTGCCCTCTTTCTTGCGTCCCAATACCAGGGCGACTCCCCGGCGTGGGGCTTCATCGACGGGGAACGCTGGGCGGACTATTACCGCTGGGCCTACGAAAACGAGGTCTTGCCGGTGGACTTGGGGCAACAGGGCTTTACCAACGAATTTTTACCTTGACCATGCGGCGGGTACAACGGACGTAAGCGATGACGGCCCCCTTGTTTTCCTGTGACGGGATCACCTGCGCCTATGACACGGTGGCAGAGCCGGTGCCGGTCATAGAAGAGATAAGCGTCGAACTCCCCGCCAACGGCTTCGTGTCACTCGTGGGGCCGTCCGGCGTGGGAAAAACCACGTTGTTCAAGGCACTCGCGGGCCTTAAAACGCCGGACTGCGGACGGGTGTTGCTTGGCGGGGAAGACATCACGGGCAAGGCGGGGCGTGTCGGCTATATGCCGCAGAAAGATATGCTCTTCCCCTTCCGCACCGTCCTCGACAACACGATTCTCCCGCTGGTGATTCGGGGCGAAAAAAAGAAGGCGGCGCGGGACAAAGCGTCCGCCTATTTCCCCGTTTTCGGCCTCGATGGCTATCAGAACCGTTACCCGCACGAACTCTCAGGCGGTATGCGGCAACGGGCCGCGCTCCTCCGCACCTGCATGACCGCCAACAAGGTGATCCTGCTCGACGAGCCTTTTTCCGCCCTCGACGCCATCACCCGCAGCGAGCTCCAGCACTGGTACGAAGAAATGGCCGCCCGCATGGGCCTTGCCACCATCTTTATCACCCACGACATCGATGAAGCAGTCAAACTCTCCGACACCGTTTACCTTTTGGGTGGCAAACCGGGCCGCGTGAGGTTGAGGCAAGACATCCCCATCCAGCGCCCCCGTCCGCCCGACTTCGCGCTCTCCCCCGACTTTCTCGCCGTCAAACGAAACATTCTGGCGGAAATGGGAGAACAGGGCAACTAAAACGCAATCGTATTCTTCTTAGAGCCTGTTCAGAATCTCAGCAAAAGGGGGAAGTCTCCCCCTTCGCTCCGGTCTTCGCCCTCCGCTATCCCCCTCTACGGGGGTCAGACCCCCGTAACGCCCCCGAATCCCCACTTTCAGTCATGGAGTTTCGGAACAAGCGGGACGTAGGCAAACGTGTTTGCCCGCCCCGCCCGAAACTCCAGAAGCGGGCAAAGCCCGCGACCGAATCACAGCGGAGGCTTGCATCCTACGGGGTTTTTGAAGAAGAGGCGCGTTCGTTCCCCCGAAGGGAAGACCGCCGCCTCCTCTCACCATGCCGCGCCCAGGTGCCTCCACAGAGAAGGACAAGTGGTTATTGCAAATAGTCCAGCAGGGTCTGCGGCACGATACGGGCGGTTGTTTGGAGGGCGGCTTTGTGAGCCAAGTCCATCTCGCCGAGTTCCACGGCAGCGGTCGCAAGGTTGATGCCGGTCTCGCGGGCAAGCATGGCCGTCACGTTGGGGATTTCCTCGTTGATGCGCAACCACACCTGATTGGCTCGCTCGGCCCGGCTGCCGATGGCAGTAAGGCGCGTGCCGATGTTGTTCAAGGCCAGATCGATGCCGCCGAGTCCCTGACCCCCGACAAACTCGGTGTCGCCCCGGTACAAAGCGTCGCGCAGACGGATCACCATGTCGAAGAGCGAACCGCCCTGAACCCGCGCCCCGTTTGCAAAATTCGGCGCACCCTCGGCGGCATTGGCCTTGATGAGCCCCAAATCCTGCAAAACGGACGAATCCTGCACCCGCCGGCCGTCCTCCTCGTGAAACTTGTCCTCAAGCCGCACAAGATGCGCGTCTGTCCCTTCGAGGTTGAGCCCGCGCGTCTCCGGGTCAAGCGACGCCTTCACCGGGGCAGCGGAATCGTTGATCTTCGCCGCAATCGCCGCCGCATTGTCGCCCTGGGTCAGCTTGATCTCGATGCCGTCAACATAGATCGACGTGTCGGCGGGCACAGAATAAGTGGAAGCGTCCACATCGGGAAAAATCTGCATCCGTTCCGCCCAAAACGCCTCACCCCCGCCGATGTCCAGTTCCAGATAGTTGTGCTCGCCAATCTCGGTGGAACGGGAAGCCCCCGCCCCCCGATACTCGACGCGGACAGCCATCTCGGCCCCTTCTCCGCCTTCGACCATACCGGTTACCACACGAAAAGGCTCGGTGTACGCCTTGTCCCCGGCAAAAAGCCGCTTCCCGTCCGGCCCCGTCGCGTTTGCGATCGTAACCAGCTCGCCTAAAAGCTCGTTCACCTCGGAAGCCATCTTCGCCGTATCCTCCTTCGTGTAGACCCCGTTCGCCCCCGTATTGGCAAGCTCGCGGATCCGCTGGAGAATGTCGGTCGCGTTGCGGAGATAACCGTCCGTGAAGTTCAACCGCTCTTCCGCCGCAAGCGAGTTGGTCTCAAACCGCGCAAGCCGCGCAAGATAGGACTCGTAGCGCACCGCATGACTCGCCCCCATCGGATCGTCGCGCAACTCACGGATCCGCTTCCCCGACGCGATTTGCGACTGGATATTGTTCAGCCCCTCTTCCTGACGGCGCAGGTAGAACTGCATATCGTTATTGGACCTATTGCTCGAAACTCTTTGCATCTTTGTAACCTCCAGAAATTCTTTACAAGGCACGCTGACCCGCCACCGTTCAACGTATTTCCTCACTTCTATTTTCGGCAGAAAGTCAGAGCCGCATGAGGCCC
>JAISZQ010000110.1 GCA_031269165.1 Spirochaetaceae bacterium | reverse complement strand
AAGCCGCCGCTGTGATTCGGTCGCGGGCTTTGCCCGCTTCTGGAGTTTCGGGCGGGGCTTTGCCCCGCTTGTTCCGAAACTCCATGACTGAAAGTTGGGATTCGGGGGCGTTACGGGGGGCGTGAGTATCGTCATTGCGAGGAGCGTGGCGGGCATTGTCATTGCGAGGAGCGAAGCGACGACGCAATCCAGCCGGAAAAGGCCGTCACGCGGGATTGCCGCGCTTCGCTCGCAATGACGGGGGCGTTACGGGCGCGGGCTTTGCCCGCTTCTGGAGTTTCGGGCGGGGCTTCGCCCCGCTTTACCGAAACTCCACGACTGAAACGTGGGATGGGGACGAGACATCCTTTAGGATGCCCTTCGGGGGCTGACCCCCCGCGGGACGCACGTCTCCGCTGTGATTCGGGGGCGTTACGGGGGTAGAGCCTACAACCCTCAACGTCCTGTTTCGGGTTTCCGGCCGGGGCGTACTCAGTAATGCGTCCGTCCCTGGACGCTTGAGGTACGCCCACAAAACCATGCACCGCATGGTTTTGTCCCGTAGAGGGGGATAGCGGAGGGCGAAGACCGGAGCGAAGGGGGAGACGCGGCAAATTGCCGATCCCCCTTTTGCTGAGATTTTGAACAGGCTCTAAAACGCGGCCATTTTTGATGACTCAAAGGAAATGACGTTACCCTATCGCCACCCGGCAATTTGTCGCGGTTTATCTCTCATCCCCTATCAAGATTTGTCCTTTTTCCTCCGACATCTGTAGTGAGGAGATCAGAACCTATATGATGCGTTCATTGTTTTCCGGTGTTTCGGGGTTGCAAAACCACCAGACGCGGATGGATGTGGTTGGGAATAACATTTCCAACATCAACACTACGGGTTTCAAGAAGGGGCGGGTAAACTTTCAGGATATGCTTTACCAGCAGCTTGCGGGGGCGGCGCGGCCCACGGAGGATGTCGGCGGGGTGAATCCGAAAGAAGTGGGACTCGGTATGTCGATCGCGTCGATCGACACGATTCACACGCAGGGCTCTCTTCAGAGTACCGGGGTAGGGACGGACCTCGCAATTACGGGAAATGGATTTTTTATTTTGAAGGAAGGGGCAAACGCCTACTACACGCGGGCGGGCGCTTTTTCTGCCGATGAGCAAGGCAACCTTGTCAACCCGTCGAACGGCTGGTTCGTGCAAGGTTGGATGGCACAAGAGGTTGGCGGGACGATGGTGCTTGACGTGTCGCGGGACACGGAGAACATCATGATTCCCACAGGCGGGAAGGATCCGGCGCGGGCGACGACGACGGTCAACTTCGGGTGTAACCTCGACAAGCGGATGCCCTACATTCCGGCGGAAGGGGCGAACGAACTGGACGTCGCCAACGGGACGTGGACGACCTCGATCAAGATCTACGACAGTTTTGGCGAGGAACACACCTTGCGGGCCCAGATGACTCGCATCCTTGATACGCCGAACGACTGGAACGTACTGCTTGCGGTTGACCCGGAAGCCGATGAGGAACCGGGCGCGAACGCGCTTGCAGTCGCGGCGGGTCTTGGCGAAGGCGGGACGGCAGCGGGGGGCGCAACAAACTTCACCGTGACGTTTAACAATGACGGCACGCTTTTGAGCGTAACCGACGCGGCGGGCAACGCGATTGGCGGCCCGGATGCGGCGGGGAACCTCCTCATGCCGGTGGCTTTCAACGTGATTACGGCGGCGGCGGGAGAGGACGGCGCTCCGGTGAGGCAGGAGTTTGAGATGAACCTCGGCACCATCGGCGGCTTTACCAACTCGATGACCCAGTTCGCCGAGAAAAGCTCGACCAAGGCGTTCACCCAGGACGGCTACACGATGGGCTATCTTGAAAACTTTAAGATCGACCAAAGCGGCACGATCACCGGAGTCTATACCAACGGCACGAACCGCACGCTCGGTCAGATTGCGCTTGCCTCGTTTTCCAACCAGGGCGGCCTCGAAAAGGCGGGCGAGACGGCCTTTGTCGTGTCCAGCAACTCAGGCACCGCGAACATCGGCCCGTCCGGCATCGCGGGCAAGGGCAAGATCATAGCGGGAACGCTGGAGATGTCCAACGTCGATATGGCCGCCGAGTTTGTCGATATGATCGTTACCCAGCGCGGCTTCCAGGCCAACTCGCGCACCATCCAGACGGCAGACCAGTTGTTACAGGAACTGTTACAACTGAAACGGTAGTCTTCATCACGGTTCCCGGATGACGGGCTGAAGTTCGATACGGATAGGTAAAGGGGGGAAAGCCTTCCCCCTCACTCCGGCCAGCTCAAACCATTGCGGGGTATACCCCCGCAATGGTTTGAGCCGTCCTCCGCTACCCCCTTCTGCGGGGACAAAACCATGCGGTGCATGGTTTTGTGGGCGTACCCCAAGCGTCCAGGGACGGACGCATTACTGAGTACGCCCCGGCCGGAAACCCGAAACAGGACGTTGAGGGTTGTAGGCTCTGCCCCCGCAACGCCCCCGAATCATCGCGGAGACGTGCGTCCCGTGGGGGCCAGCCCCCGAAGGCGTCCTAAAGGATGCCCCGTCTCCATCCCACGTTGCCCTATATGGCACGCGGACAAAAATGCTTAATTTGTTGGGCGGGCGGCAATCGGCGGGGATAGCAATGCCACAGAACACACCTCCTTCCTCCTTTGCTTTGGGCGGGGGCTGCCCCAAGCGGGCGGGGACAGTCCTCAGCCGCCCTATTTGCGCGAAAATCGCCTCTCCCAACGCCTTTTTTCCGTTTTTCCTCGCCGTGCGCCGCGTTTATCCGTGTTTTCCCGCCCCGGCACACCGGAAACGGCCCGAAATTCGCCTCTTTTTTGCCTTCTCCCCGGCGGCGCGGACAGACCTTTCCCTGAGGCCGTCTTTAGCCGGAGAATCGAGGCTGTCTGTAACGCCGCTTTTGTCCGCTAACCGGGGGCGTTGCCCCCGGTTAGCCTGGCGGGAACACGGAAGAAAAAGTAAATTCGGGCGAAAAAGGCATTTCCGACCCTAATCCGGCCTGGCGGGGGCTACTCCACCCCTCCGGGGAATTGAAAATGGGAAATGGAGAATGGAAAATGATAGGAAGGGAACGCGCCATCTCCAAAACACGACATTATCCATTTTCAATTATCCATTTTCCATTCGCGCCACGTGCGTGTCCGTCCCGTGCGGAAATTGAACCGCACCGAGAACGTCTGTTTCAGCCATTGCATAATCTTGGGCAGTTTTAACCCCTCGGCGGGCTTGATGTAGAACGTAAGCCACACCCCCTCGATCGCAAGCCCGCGCATCTCGAAGCCGAACTTCCCTTTCGCCTC
>JAISZQ010000084.1 GCA_031269165.1 Spirochaetaceae bacterium | reverse complement strand
TCATGGGTATAGGTATACCACACGCGAAAAACTTTGTCAAGGGGTGCCCCGCAAAAAACGCGAAAAAAGCATGGTTTATTGCGATAAAGCCGGGACGGGGCATCCTTTGGGAGAAGCACTATAAAGGTTGCGGGGCAACGCTTGTCTTAGAGCCTGTTCAAAACCTCACGGGACGCACGTCTCTGCGGTGATTCGGTCGCGGGCTTTGCCCGCTTCTGGAGTTTCGGGCGGGGCTTTGCCCCGCTTGTTCCGAAACTCCATGCTCAATGCGTCGCGGTGAGCCGGATCCGGGGGCGTTGCGGGGGGCGGGCCTACAACCCTCAACGTCCTGTTTCGGGTTTCCGGCCGGGGCGTACTCAGTCCTGCGTCCATCCGTGGACGCCTGGGGTACGCCCACAAAACCATGCACCGCATGGTTTTGTCCCGTTGAGGGGGGTAGCGTAGGGCGTAGACCGGAGCGAGGGGGAAGGCTTTCCCCGTCTGGATTGCTTCGTCGCTTCGCTTCTCGCAATGACGCTGCTACTGTCATTGCGAGCGGAGCGGAGTAATCCGGTGGAGACGATGCCCCGTCTGGATTGTTTCGTCGTTCCGCTCCTCGCAATGACGCTGCTACTGTCATTGCGAGCGGAGCGAAGCAATCCAGTGTGGGGCCTTCCCCGTCTGGATTGCTTCGTCGCTAACGGCAACGATGTTGCCGCCTTCTCGCAATGACGGTGCCGCTGGTAAAATATTTTTGGAGGTGTTCCACAAAGTATGATGCCCCTCGCACAAAGCCATAATTGAGGGAAAAGAAAGCCATGTCAAACGCCTTCAGGGTGATAACTCAACTGAAGCGGTTCCAAAAACTGAAGTTTTGGAACAACCGCAAGTGGTTGGCAGGATTTACCGATTGGGGTATACTTTCGATCGGAGGGGTGAAACGTTATGTGAATAAGGGCAGTAGCAGGGCAGTACTAAGACGGTACAAGGGCGGTATGGGATGGATGGACAGGTTATCACGAATTTTTTTTCTTCTTTGTTTGCCGAGACACATCCGGCGGAGCTGGTCAAGCGGCTTGTTACCATCGCGCTTACCGTGCTCTTCATTTTTGTCGTCTTCAACCTGCTGAAGATTATCACCCTGAAAGTTACGAAGGGGAAGCTGACCGAGCACCGGACGCTGATGTTGCGGAGGGGCATCCTGTATGCGGCGTGGATCATCGCGGTGCTTTTTGTGTTCAAGAGCCTCGGCATCGACTCGTCGGCAATTCTGGGAGCGGCGGGGATCGCGGGCGTGGCTATCGGGTTTGCGGCGCAGACCTCGATGTCCAATGTCATCAGCGGGCTCTTTCTGTTGTCGGAAAAGCCCTGCGAGGTGGGCGATGTTATCACGGTGGACACGACGACGGGCGTGGTGCTGTCGATCGACCTGCTGTCGGTGAAACTCCGCACATTTGACAACCTGTTTATCCGTATTCCCAACGAGACGATCATCCGCACAAACCTCACCAACATCACGCGGTTCCCCATCCGCCGCCTCGAGGTCGCGTTTACGGTGCCCCATCGCGAGAGTGTGGACCGTGTGCGCGCGCTGCTGTTCGCCCTCGCCGAGAAGAACACGTTTTGCCTCAAAAATCCCGCGCCGCTGTTCATCATCACCGGCCTTGATACCAACGGCGTGAACATCGGGTTCTACATCTGGTTTGACAAGTCGAAACTCTTGGATCTGAAAAACAGTTTTCTGGAGTCCTTGCTTATCGCGTTCAAGGAAAACGACATCATGTTTTCCGCCCAGCGTGTGGCGGTGGAAGGTGGTCTTGACGCAGGTCCGCCTTATCCGGCATAATACGGTATGCCTTTGTTACCCTTTGGCTCAGTCCAAACGCTTGAATCGAAGCAGGCAAAACTCGCCGTGCTGATAGACGCGGATAACGCGCAACCTTCGATCATCGGAGCGCTCCTTGATGAAGTGGCAAAGTATGGCATTGCCAACATCAAACGCATCTACGGCGACTGGACGAGTACGAAACTTCGTTCGTGGAAGGATGCGTGTCTTGAGTACGCGCTGCATCCGATTCAGCAGTATGCCTACACGGTGGGAAAAAACGCCACCGACTCCGCCCTCATCATCGACGCGATGGATCTGCTCAACACCGAAAAACTGGACGGCTTTTGCATCGTTTCCAGCGACAGCGATTATACCCGTCTCGCGTCCCGTATCCGCGAGGGCGGCCTTACCGTCTACGGGTTTGGCGAGAAGAAGACACCGAAAGCCTTCGTGACCGCCTGTGATAAATTCGTGTTTACGGAAATCCTTCGTACCGGCGAGGAGGATGAGAGCCCCGCCGCTGTGAGCGTTAAGAAACATAATTTCAAGGTTGATAAACAACTCATGAAACTGCTGCACGATTCCGTTGACGACATCGCCGACGAAAGCGGTTGGGCATACTTGGGTGCGGTTGGGCAAAAAATCAACAACCGTTCCAGTGAGTTTGATCCCCGTAACTACGGTTTCCGCAAATTGGGCGACCTCTTTCGCGCGATTCCGCAGTTCCTGACCGAGGAGCGGCGGCAGGAAAACGGGACGGGAAGCCAAGTGTATATCCGCTGGCAGAAAAAGCCTTGATAAGAGAGAACGTGTGTTATGAAACAGAAATTACCGATCGAGTATCATAAAGTGGCGGAAAGCCTTTTCCCCGAAAGCGCATGGACGCAGGGGAAGCCGCCTACACCGAAAGCGGTCGACGCCTTCGCGGGGGTGCTGGGTATCGCAAAACCCTATACCCGCCTCAAACGGAGTATCGCGCAGGAAGCGGCGCAACGGGTTGCGGCGCAAAAAATTGCGGCGCAAAAAGCGAAGAAAAATCACCCGGCGAAAAAGAACGACGACCCCTACGGCGGGGGCATAGACCTTTTTCTCTCGCGGTTTCAGAAAAACTTTGACCTTATGGTCGCCAAGACGTGGGTCGAAAAAGACGACGAGGAACGCAAGGAGCGGCTCCAGTGGCGGAT
This sequence comes from Spirochaetaceae bacterium, assembly GCA_031269165.1. Taxonomy (GTDB): domain Bacteria; phylum Spirochaetota; class Spirochaetia; order Treponematales; family Breznakiellaceae; genus JAIRNN01. The sequence goes on along the minus strand of JAISZQ010000084.1, from coordinate 6,636 downwards.
CCCCGGCTTTGTCAAACGGATCGAAAGCGGCGACTATACCGGCGCGCTCATCGAATTTTCCGACATCATCCACGAATTGGGCTACCTCCTCTTCGGCGAGCAGAGCAAAAAAGACGACTTCCTTGATTACACGTTCCGCATTGATCCGCCGATGGGCCTCTTTTTCTGGTACGGCCTCCACCTCAGCGCGTTCTTCGAGCAAGAGGGCGCCGTTGCCCGCGACATTCTGCTCTTGGGGATGTGTTACCTCACCGATTTTTAACGGGGAACGTCGTGGCAATAGGTTTTTCGGGAGACGCCTCAAGGCTCGGAATTAATCCAGCCAGTTCACCATGTTCAGATTTTCTATGTCCTCGAAATGTTTGCTGTTATTGGTAACAAGGGTATAATCATGGGCCATGCAAAATACTGCTATTAAAATGTCCGCATCGCCTATCGTGATCCCCTTTTTTCGCAACCCGGCATGAAGGGACGCCGCCCGATCCAACAGCCTTTTGTCAATAACATCAATCCCTGAATGCGCGTAAATAGCCTCAAAAGCCCTCTTTTTTGCCGCAGACTCGGTTATAAGAAGCCAACGCCTCACCTCATAGTATACCATCGGCGGGATAACCAGACTCCTTTTCCCGTTCCGTACTTCATCAATTTTTTCCAGTATTTTTTCCGAGCCTTTAAGCGCATAGGAAACAATGTTCGTATCCAAGGCATAGCCCTTCATAAACGGTCTATCTCCTCAGGATTCCTGAACGGGAGACGTTCAGGCATTCCGGGTAACTCCTCATCGCTGTTTCGTATGGCATCAAGAAATTCTCCCCATGCCCGATGGTTTTCTTCCACGTTGATCGCCGCATGACCATCCACGGTTAAAACCGCCCTTGTCCGGCCCTCGAAATTCATCGGGCTGTCGGGAACAAACCGCCCTTTTTCAATATAACCAAGTATCTCCATCCGCTCGATCCTCCATTCTTGTATTTTATGCCGTCGACAAAAGCCTGTCAATGATGCGCATGCTTTGCGCGAATTGAAAATGATAAATGGTAAATTGAAAAAGATAGGAAGGAAACGCCCGGCGTTCAAAACACGGCATTATCCATTTTCAATTATCCATTATCCATTCGCGCACCGCGCGTGCCCCCCGAATTCCGATGAGAGACAGGCTGGTATAGTCGTTCTCCTTAAGAATACCCAAAGAGGGGGAAGTCTCCCCCTTCGCTACGGCCCGCCGCTTGCGCTTAGGGTCCTTCGCTATCCCCCTCTGCGGGGGTCAGCCCCCCGCAACGCCCCCGGCACTTTGGTGTTTGGTATAATAAAGGAGAATCACTCTATCCGTGGAAGCGGGAAGGGTTATAGGGTATAATCTCGCCATGAACGAAGTACCGCCCCACCCGCGCCCCCGCTCACGGAAACCAACGGGAACTCACGAAAAGCCTGTTGCCCGGCCCCGTCAAAGGGGTAACGGAAACAATATATGTTTCGACGAATGTTTAAGCCGGGAGTTTCGTCCCTCTATCCCCAAGCCCCCGCCCACGGCCGATAAAATCAACGACCAGGCCGAGATGCTCGCCAATCGTCTGTGTAAGCGTTATCGGCACCTCCGTAAATGGGCGCGGCGTTCCGGTTGCGATGCCTTCCGGCTCTACGACCGCGACATCCCGGAAATCCCGCTGGTTTTGGACATATACGCCGTGCCGGGGACAGCCCTCTCCCCGGCAATCACGCCGGAACATCAGGGGCCTGTTCCCACCGTTCATGACCGCCCCGCCGCCGCCTTCGTTGTCGGCGCGTTGTACAAGCGGCAAGATGGGGGCGTGTCTGCCGGGGAAACGGCGTGGCTTTCCACAATGCGGAGCGCTATCGGAACGGCGTTGGCGATACCGGATAAAAACATTTTTCTGAAACAGCGGGAGCGACAGCGCGGCACCGACCAGTATACAAAAAGAGACAGCCGCCACATCACCACGACCGTACACGAGAAGGATATGCGCTTCATCGTAAACCTTTCGGACTATCTTGACACCGGCCTCTTTCTCGACGCGCGGAACGTCCGTTCGTGGCTGCGCGAGGAGTGCGGTGGGAAGCGCGTCCTCAATCTTTTTTGCTATACCGGAAGCCTCTCGGTTGCGGCGGTGAAAGGCGGCGCGGTCTCCGTCGATTCAGTGGACTTGTCGTCAACGTATCTTGAGTGGGCCCGCAAGAACTTCGCGCTTAACGGCTGTACGGACGAGCGTTATCAATTTATACGAGTCGATGCGCTACGGTTTATCGACCAGGCACGCAACGACGGGCGGACATGGGATTTCATTATTCTTGACCCGCCGGTCTTTTCCAATTCCAAAAAAATGACGGACTTTTTCGACGTGAGGCGCGGCTATGAAACGCTCATCCAAAACTGTTTGTCTCTGCTCACCAAAAACGGGACGCTGTTATTCGGCGTTAAACTAAAACGGTTTTCGCTTGCCCCGCAGTCTCTCCCCGCCGCAACGGTTACCGACATGACACGGCGCATGAAAAACGAGGATTTTGGCGCAAAAAACGGGGGGAAATGGTATGTGTTTCAAAAAAAAACGGGACAGACCGGTCCTTGAGGCCATCGTTGGGCGATGGCCTTGGGAGAGGTCTGTCCGCGCCGCTGGGGAGAAGGCGAAAAAGAAGCGAATTTCGGGCCGTTTCCGGTGTGCCGGGGCGGGAAAACACAGATAAATGCGGCGCACGGCGAGGAAAAACGAAAAAGAAGGCGTTGGAGAGGCGGTTTTCACACAAATATTGCGGCTGAGGGCTGTCCCCGCTCACTTGGGGCAGCCCCCGTCCGGCTGGAATGGGCTCGGAAGCGCCTTTTTCGCCCCAATTCACGTTTTCCTCCGTGTTCCCGCCCGGCTAACCGGGGGCAAAACCCCCCGGTTAGCCAGCAAAAAGGGCGTTACAGAAAGCCTCACATGAGGAGGGCGGTCTCCTCGCCGGGATGGGGGCGTTACGGGGGCGGGCCCCCGTTGAAGGGGGTAGCGTAAGAATTGCGAAGGGGCAAAGCCCCGGAGCAAGTCTGGAGCGAGGGGGAAGGCGTGGCAACTTGCCAATTCCCCCTTTTTTTGAAATCGTAATTTCTGCGCAATCCACGCAATCTGTGGAAAAAAATTCCTCTTTCGGATAGTATCTGAAGAACTGTTCCTTAAGGAGTAGCGCATACAAGAACGCGGGGGTGAAACCGCGTCAAGGAGATGAGGATGGACGGAAAAGCATACCGGCTGGGCGTTGATGTGGGCGGGACGAACACCGATGCCGTTATCATTCGTGAGCATGATGGACAGGGGGAAGCCAAGGGGACCGTGGGTGCCGGAGGCACCCTTGCCGTTGTTGCCAGCAAGAAGGTTCCCACCACGGCGGACATTCACGGGGGGATTGAGGCGGCGGTAAAGGCGGTTCTTGACGAGTCCGGCATTGACCGGAAGTGTATCAGGAAAGCGATGCTCGGCACGACGCAGTGCACGAACGCGATCGTTGAACGGAAGCGTCTTTCCAACGTCGGCGTTTTACGTATCGGGGCGCCGGCCACAACGGGAATTACGCCGATGGTCGATTGGGCGGATGATTTGGCGGCGGTCGCGGTGGAAACGGCGGTCATTCGCGGGGGGTATGAGTTTGACGGCAAGCCCGTGGCCGAATTCGACCGGGACGCGGCACGGGCGTTTTTTGAACGGTGCAAGGCGAAGGGCGTTACGTCGGTTGCCATAAGCCAGCTCTTTTCCGTTGTCCGGGACGAAAACGAGGCCGAGGCTGCGGCGATTCTGCGCGAGGTCATGGGCAACGAGGTGTATATTTCGCGCTCATCGAAAATCGGCAGTATGGGGCTCATCGAACGGGAAAACGCCACGATACTGAACGCCGCGCTGTTCGAGGTTGCCCGCGCCTTTACCGAGGGCTTCGTTACGAGTCTCCGCGAACAGGGCGTTACCGAGGCAGACATCTATTTTTCGCAAAACGACGGGACGCTGATGAACAGGGATAACGCCCGCCGATACCCGATTTTGACGATTGCCTGCGGTCCCACCAACAGCATTCGCGGCGCAAGTCATCTTTCCCAGTTGTCCAACGCCGTGGTGATCGACATTGGCGGCACAACGACCGATTTCGGCATTTTGCAAAACGGTTTTCCCCGCGAATCAGGTGTTGCCGTTACGATCGGCGGCGTCCGCACGAATTTCCGTATGCCGGACGTGATTTCCATCGGCTTGGGCGGGGGGAGTATTGTGCGCGAGAACGGGGGCGTTGTTACTGTCGGCCCCGACAGCGTGGGCTACGAGTTGACGAAAAAGGCGCTTGTGTTTGGCGGGGACACGCTTACCGCCACAGACATTGCGGTGCGGTGCGGGCTTGCCGATGTGGGGGACGCTTCCCGCGTGGCGCGCCTCGACAAAAGCATCGCCGAAAAAGCGCAGAAACGGATCGTCGAGATGGTCGAGGAAAGCCTCGATTCCATTAAAACTTCGAGCGAAGACATCGACGTGATCTTGGTCGGCGGGGGCTCTATCCTGTTGCCGGAAAAGATCGCGGGCGCGAAAAACCTCTACAAGCCGCCGCATTTTGCCGTCGCCAACGCGATCGGTTCCGCCATTTCCAAAGTAAGCGGGGTGTACGAGAAACTGGTCTCGTTCAACGACGTTCCCCGTGAAAAGGCCCTCGAAGACGGCAAGGCGGAGGCGGTGAAATTGGCGATACAAGCCGGCGCAAAACCCGACACTGTCGAAATTGTCGATGTGGAAGAGGTGCCCCTGCAATATCAGCCAAACAACACAAACCGCGTCAAAGTCAAAGCAGCCGGCGAGTTAGCGTAGCCACCTGCCGTGGAGGTGCTTGGGCCCGTCGCGGTGTGAGGGGGCGGCAAGCCGCAGACGTGTCGCCTCCTCGCCATGACAATCCCCCCGTCATTGCGAGCGAAGCGAAGCAATCCAGTGTGGAGAGCCTTCCCCCGTCTGGATTGCTTCACCAACGGCAACTATGTTACCGCGGGTTCGCAATGACAATCCCCCCCGTCATTGCGAGCGAAGCGAAGCAATCCAGAAGGCAACGCTTCGCGTTGAGCCATCGAGCGTGTGAGAACCTTCCCCCGTCTGGATTGCTTCACCAACGGCAACTATGCTGCCGCGGGTTCGCAATGACAATCCCGACGCCCGTTCCCCTCACGACGCGCCCAAGGAAAGCCCTTTCGGGGCCGGTGTGCGCTTGCCGTTTACCAGCCTTTCTGCTATACTTATGCTATGGTTATTGAGCAGATTGTCGATATTCCGGCAGACCGCCCGTTTCTTGATCTTAAACTTCCTTTGCCCACAAATCACCCTTTCGGAACGGTGCGGGTCGAAGTGTCGCTGAAACCCGAAAAAAAAGGGGGGTTACGCGGCCTGTTCTCAAGCAAATTCTCCAGGAATTTCGATACGTTTTATGGCTGTCTGAAAGATACGGACGCTTTCAAAGGCGACAGTGTTGCACTAGTCCGTGCCATGCGGGATGAGTGGGATCGGCCGTGGGATAAATGTCGCGTCCTGGTTTAAAGTTGTCATGAGGAGAAAGAAAGATGAGGGATGTGGTACGATACAGCGAGGCATTTAAGCTGAGGGCCGTGGAGGATGTGGCGGCCGGGAAGTATGCGAGCCTGGACGAGGCGGGGCGGCGGAACGGGATTCGCGGATGCTCAACTTTGAGCAGATGGATAAAACAATACGGGCGGGAGGGTATGTTGCCCAAAAGGGTAAGGGTGGAAACGATGAGCGGGATTGACGAACTGAAGGCGGCGCGGAGCCGGATCCGGGAACTGGAGGCGGCGTGCTGTCTTCGGCAGCCGGGGCGGACGCGCGCATGGATTATTGTCTTGAGAGCGCGTTTTTGGACATAGCGTGCGGGCGTCTGGGGACGAGTACGGAGGAGCTAAAAAAAAGAACGTTATAACGCTTGCCGGAAGGCGAAAGACAAGGGGGGTAGCATGAAGGCGGCGGTAACGGCGGAAGGGCTGTGCGGCAAACTGGGCATGAGATGAGCAAAATTATTACAAAGCGAGCCGGGAACGGCGGCGGGCAGCGGACAGCGGCTTGACAGAGCAGCTGGTTCGGGCTGAGCGGGCGGCGCAACCGCGTCTTGGGGGAGGAAGCTGTTCCATATACTGGGGCCGGAACTGGCTTACGCGGGGGTAAAAACAGGGCGGGACCGGTTTTTCGAGGTGCTGCGGGAGAAATCACTGCTGATTGACCTGCTTCCGGGCCTGCTGAGGACAACGAATTCCCGGCACAGCCTGCCTGTGTTTCATAATCTGGTGAAAGGGATGGTGTTAGGCGGGCCTAACCAGGTGTGGGCGGGCGATATCACCTGTATCCGCACGGATCAGGGATTTCTGTATCTCAGCCTGCTGATGGATTTGTGGTCCAGAAAGGTAGTTGGCTTTCATGCGGGGGACGCGCTGGAAGCCGAAGGGGCTGTCCGCGCCCTGGAGATGGCGCTTAAGGAACTGCCGGAGGGGGCGTTTCCCGTCCGCCATTCGGATCGGGGCTGCCGGTACTGCTCGCACAGATACGTTGAAAAGCTCAATGCCCGCGGGCTGGCGGCAAGCAGAAATGAGGAAACGCGCTGTTACGAAAACGCTCATGCCGAACGGCT
>JAISZQ010000027.1 GCA_031269165.1 Spirochaetaceae bacterium | reverse complement strand
ACGAAAATACTGATTTTAACCTAATCAAAATACTAAAAACGGCTTATTTATCGGGGTTTTTGCACTATTTTTTGCGAAAAAAAGCGCGAAAATTTTCTAAGTCCCACAGGCTCCTAGACTAAGAGATCGCCGTCGATGGAAGAGAAGTCCTGAGAGGACAGCCCCGGCAAGAAAAGCGGGGGCAAGATACACCGCAAAGCGAAGGTGAAAAATGGATAATTGAGAATGGATAATGATAAGAAGGGGACGCGCAACGTCCAAAACACGGCATTTTCCATTCTCCATTTACCATTTTCAATTCCCCGGAGGGATGGGGGGGTCTGGGGGCTGGCCCCCAGCGGGGCGTTGCGGGGCAGAGCCCCGCTGAGGGGGGTAGCGTAAGACCAAACGGAGGGAGATGCGGACGCGCCTTGAGGCGTGGACGTATCGATCGGAGTGCGTGTCTGGAGCGAGGGGGGAGACTTCCCCCCGCAAAATTCGTGGTTTATAGGATTTCAATTGACTTCGATAAAAAAATATTCCGCGTTGTCCAAGAGCCACTGCGCCTTCTTTTGGCTGATCTTGTGGGCAAGCACGTTGGCCTTGTCCCGATTCGGGTTGATGGCCAGCGCCCGTTCGAGCATCGTCCGGTACTCCGGGTAATCCTGGGCCGGAATCGAGAAGGACTGCGCCCAAGTAACAAAGAGGCCGGGGCTCAAGCCCTGTGTCTTGGCAAGCGCGCGCTCAAAATAGGTCCTGGCCTTCGTCTTGTCGCCGCCCATCTCGGCGGGAAGGGCCGCGTAAACCCGAAACAGCATCTCGTCGAGGGCCCCGCCTGAATAATCGGGGTCGAGCGCGTAGGCGTGGTTGAGCATGGCGATATGTTCCGGCAACTTCGCGCCCAGCCCGGTTGAGTAATCAAACGGGTCTATCGCAAACGCGGCCAGCACCCCGGCGGCTTTCCAGTACAAGAAATCCACGTCGTCGTCAACGCCTTCCGTCGTTTCGAGCACCGCGATGCCCCGGAGATACAACTCCTTGGCCCGCTGCTTTTCCGCCGTCTTTTGCTCGTACTGTTCAGGCGGCAACATATCGGCGGGCGTCTCGACAAAGGCGTTGGCGTAGGAGATGTAGTAACGGCCCGTCTCAAGGATCAACGCCTTGTCGCCGGGATTCTTCGCCAGTTTCTTTTCGTTGCCCGCGATGATCGAGGGGAGTGCCTTCCCGACAAACGCGGGGCTCGTCGCGCACGACATCCCCATCACCGCAACAATTCCCATCACGGCGAAACGCGCAAATGCCGCGCCCCGCCGCCGCGCCGCACTGCGCCGCGCCAACACGCGATTCTCCCGATTTTCTCTATGCTCCCTGTTTGTCATGCGCCGATAACCTTCCTTATATCAGCCTTGATCGCGGCGAGTTTCCCCGCAACTTCCTTCTTGGCCGCTTCGAGCCCGCCGTTTCCGGTCTTGCCGCAACAGGTCGCGTAAAACTTGATCTTGGGCTCGGTGCCGGAGGGCCTCGCGCTCACGATGGTGCCGTCTTCAAGATAAAACTGCAAGACATCGCTCTTGGGAAGGCCGACCTGCTCTTTTTTCGACGGGTCGCCGATAAACCGCACAACGCCTTCCTGCAAGTCGCGCACTTTCACCACCGCAATACCGCCCAGCGTTTTGGGCGGGCTTTTCCGGTACTCGGCCATCACGCCGGCCATGATCGCCGGGCCCTGGGGTCCCTGAAAATACTTGCTTATCCCCATCTCTTCCCAGTATCCGGTCTTCTCGTAAAGTTCGTTCAAGCGGTCGAGGAGCGTTTTCCCCTTGCTCCGCCAGTAGATCGTCATCTCGGCAGTCAGCGCGGCAGCGGACACCCCGTCCTTGTCGCGCACGTCGTTCTCCACGAGGTAGCCGTAACTCTCCTCGTTACCAAAAATGATCTGGTGCGGAATCTTCCCCTCGTCGGCAAGCCGCATGAGGTTGGCAATCCACTTGAACCCGGTAAGGCATTCCAGCGTCTCCACGCCGTAGAGGGCGGCAACCTTGTCCTGCATCCCGGTCGTCACAATCGACTTGACGATGGCCGGTTTGGGCGGGAGTTTCCCCAGCTCTTTCAGCGAGAGGCACACATAGTCGGCCAGCAACGCCCCCATCTGGTTACCCGTGATCAGCGTGAAACCGCTTTCTCCGTTCACGGTCACGCCATTGGGAACCGCCACGCCGAAACGGTCGGCGTCGGGGTCGGTGGCCATCACCACGTCCGCGCCGACCTTCTTGCCCAGCGCGACCGCCATCTCCAGCGCCGCCGCCTCTTCCGGGTTGGGGAACGAAACCGTCGGGAAATCGCCGTTTCCCTCCCGCTGTTCGGGCACGGTAATTACGTTGAGCCCCAGGCCGGAGAGCACCGCCTCCACAGGGAACGCCCCCGTACCGTGCAGCGGCGTGTAGACAATTTTCACTTCGCCCGCCTTCTCTCTGATAAGCGCGGGCCGGAAGAGCGCGTTCACCACCATCTCGCGGTAGGGCTCGTCAATCTCCTTGTCGATGACTTTATAAAGCCCACGGGAAACCGCCTCGGCTTCGGGCAACTCCTTTATCACGGTCACCCGACCGACTTCTTCTATTATACCCGTGTCGTGCGGCTCGATGACCTGAGAACCATCGTTCCAGTACGCCTTGTAGCCGTTGTACTGGGGCGGGTTGTGCGACGCCGTGACGACAATCCCCGTATCCGTTTTCAAGCGGCGAATGGCAAAAGAAAGTTCCGGCGTGGGCCTGAGCGACGAAAAGATATAGGCCCGCATCCCGTTCCCCGCAAACACCCGCGCCGCCGCTTCGGCAAACTCACGGGAATAGTGCCGCGAGTCGTAGGCGATCACGGCAGAGAGCGTCCCCGCCAGAGCCTTTTCGGGGAACGCCTTGATGATATAGGTCGCCAACCCCTGCGTCGCGCTCTTCACGACGAGCGTGTTCATCCGGTTGAACCCGCCGCCGATCACCCCGCGCAACCCGCCCGTTCCGAACTCCAGCGTCCTGAAAAACCGATCCTCCAGCGCCGCCCAGTCCTCCGCCTCAATCAACCGCTCAACTTCGCCCTTAAAGCGGGCATCCTCTTCCTTTTGCAAATACTCTCGCGCCTTTGCGCGAATCTCATCATGCGTCATAAACCCTCCGCTTACCAGTATACCAAAACATTTCGATTTTGCAACCGCCTATCCCTTTGGGGGCCGGGCAACAATTCCGATTTCAAAAAAGAGGGAAGTCTCCCATTGTCAACAACTTAAGAATAGTTGTCCGCGGATTGACGCGGATTGCGCCCTGTACGGCAATCCTGATTACCCGGATTTTTGCACCAAAAGCCCTCTTAGAGCCTGTTCAGAATCTCATCAAAAGGGGGAACGGCAACAGGTTGCCGCGTCTCCCCCTTCGCTCCAAAGCCTTCGGCTTTTCCGCTACCCCCTCTGCGGGGACAAAACCATGCGGTGCATGGTAAGCGTTGCTTGGCTTAGTGGGCGTACCTTAAGCAAACCGGATAAGCGCAAGCGGCGGTTTGCTCAGCGTCCACGGATGGACGCAAGACTGAGTACGCCCCGGTCCGGAAGTCCGAAGCAGGACGCGAAGGACTGTAGGGAGACCCCCCGCAACGCCCCCGAATCTCGGCGGAGGGCTGGGTTCCCGTGGGGTTCGCCCCGCCCCAAAACGGCCTCAGGGAAGGCTCGCTGGATTGCTTCGCTCCGCTCGCAATGACGGGCAACCCGCCCGCAATGACAGGCGGCTCGCTCGCAATGACGCGGCTCGCCCGCAATGACGGGTAACCCGCTCGCCATTCGTCCACCGCCAATGTCATTGCGCGGCGCATGGCATAGCCGTCATTGCGAGGAGCAAAGCGACGAAGCAATCTAGTCGGGGAGGGCGTTCACACTGGATTGCTTCGCTCCGCTCGCAATGACGCGGCTCGCTCGCAATGACGCGGCGGGGGTTGTCATTGCGAGCCTGCGGCAACATAGTTGCCGTTGGCGAAGCAATCTAGTCGGGGAAAGCCTATATCGGTACCCCGATCAGGCTTATATCGGGATCCCGATCAGGCCAGCATCGGGACCCCGATCAGCCTTGGAGCGGGACCCCGCTCAGCCTTGGAGCGGGACCCCGCTCAGCCTTGGAGCGGGACCCCGCTCAGCCTTAGAGCGGGACCCCGCTCAGCCTTAGAGCGGGACCCCGCTCAGCCTTAGAGCGGGACCCCGCTCAGCCTTAGAGCGGGACCCCGCTCAGCCTTAGA
>JAISZQ010000370.1 GCA_031269165.1 Spirochaetaceae bacterium | reverse complement strand
TTCGCAGAAAATAGTGCAAAAACTATGATAAATAAGCCATTGTTAGTATTTTGATTAGGTTAAAATTCGTATTTTCGTGTATTATTTCTAATTTTTTGCTAAGTCCCACAGACTCCTAGGGAATGAAATAGAAAAATGACCTGCGGATTGCGCCCTATACGACGATCCAGATTACACTCATCGGTGAAAATCTGCCGCCACGGGACGCAATCTGTGGCTATTCGTAATGTGTTGACCATGCCGTTTATTCCACCGCCAAAACGGACGCGATTCTTCCGTCGAGGAGGTGGATTCTTTCCGGGTTGGAAAGGTCGGGGTAAAAGAGGCCCCGGTCGAAAAAAACATACTGATAGGTTCCGGGGGGAAGGCCCAGCGCGAGGGTATACGCGCCCGGCGCCTCTTCGCGCATCTCGTACATGAACGGGTCCCAGTTGTTGAAACTGCCGGTGAGGTACACGGCGGATCCGGGTTCGGCGTCGTAGCGGAACCGTACCCGCCCGTCGTTCGCCGCTTCTTTTGTTTTTCTTGCCTCTTCCACAAAGGCGGAATTTGGACCACGATCGAGATAGACAAGCGAATTCTTCACGCCGGACGATGTGTCGAGGCGGCTTTCACTGTTTAAGGGGTCGGCTATCCAGAGGCCGTCGGCAATCAGGCGGTATTCCAGAAACGCGGTGCCGGGGGGCGGCGTGTAAACAGTAAACATAATTCCGGAATCGTGGTAGAATTGACGAGGAACTTTGCTTTTTTCGACATAAGGGGCGACATCATCAATAGGGAGTTCGAGTTTGCGAAACCAATGAATCTCTGTCCAGTTTTCGTGGGCAAAGGCCACTCCGGCGCGGCGGTAGGTGGACGGCAGGGTAAAAAGCACCTGTCCGTCGAGCACAACCGGCGCGGCGGGCCGGGTAAGGGTCAAAAGATACTCGGAAAGCTCGTCGCTATACTCCGCACGGGCTCTGTTCTGCGCCTCTCCTTTGCCGATAATAATAAGAAGGAGCATCAGGGTTCCGAACAGTTTATGTTTCATAGTTTCAATATCGGTAGAGCGGGGGCGGATAGTTAGACCATGCCTTCGTTACAAAACTTAGACGCTTTCGCCGATCGTTTTCTCTCGGTCGGCGGTGAGGCACGGGTACTCGCGGAACGGGGAGAAGAACCGGATGTGCCCGCGCTTCCAGACCGCGAGCCGGAACCGCTTCCTCTCGACAACGATTTGGCCGGTCTCCTTGACGAGGACGTTCCCGCGCCGGTAACAAAAGAACCGCCAAAAGACATTGCGCCAGACAAGGAAGCGCCGCCTGAGCCGTTGGCTGAACAGGATGACCTCGATACCCCCGAACCGGACAACCTCGGCGGTAGCGAGTTGGATCTGCCGGCCGATGACGAGGGCGCGGGGATTATGCCGGACTTTGATTTCGGTGACTTCGCGCGGCCCACCGACGAAGACCTTGCGCCGCTTTCGATTGACGACGCGCTTCCTCAAGAATTCAACGATTCCAATGAGCCTAGAGAAGAGCCCGCCGAGTCCAACGAATACGAAGACACTGCCCCCGCGCCTGAATATCCTGATCTGGATAATTTTGATAATCTGCTCGAAGATACCGCATCGGACGCTGAAAACGCCGCGCCGGATATTGAAAAGAGCGTGCCGGACACGATTGACGCGGAGACGGTGGAGACGCTTTCTCCGGCGGACAGGGAAGATCTGGAAGAGCTGGAAGAACTGGAACCGGAGGAGGACGTTTCCGCCCCAGACATCCCGGACGGGTCGGCGGTTCAAGAACAGCAGGAAGGGCTCACGGGACTTGGCGCGGATGCGCTTGAAGACTTGCCTTCGATTGAGGAAGAGTTGGCTGTTGTGGATGAGCCTTTCGCGTCATCCCTCGTCTCCTTTGACAAGTTTGATCTTGCCGGGAGCGATGCCGCCACGCCGGACAAGACCGCCTCATCCGAATTTCCCGATCTTGACGAGTTTGCTCTTCCCGGTATTGACGTATCCGCTGAGGGCGCGTCCGCTGCCGAACCGGCCGCCCAAGCCGAGCCCGGAAAAGATACCGGGGATATCAATCTCACCGAGGAAGAGTTCGCCCAGCTTGAAGAGACGTTGCAGGATTACCCGCTCAACCTCCGGGTGGCGTGCGAGGAAGCGATCGCCCAGGCGGCGACCCCCTCGGCGCAGGTGTCGCAGTTGGTCAAACTCTTGGTGCGGGGAGGAGCCGCCCGCGATGCCGCGAAGCTGGCCGGTAAGATACTGGATAAGCATATCGTTATCCCACGCGGCTATCAGAAGCGGACCGGCGCGGAACTTGAAGCGGAACAGGCACGTTTCGGCTATATCTTTGTCAAGAAGTTTCTTCCCCTGCTTGGCCTTTTCTTGTTTATCGCGGGGGCCATTGCCGGAACGGTTTATCTGGGCTGGAACTTTGTCTACAAGCCGTTGAAAGCGGACAGTCTCTACAAGATCGGCATCGAGCGTATCGCGGCGGGCGAGTATGAACGGGCCAGCGAACGCTTTAACGAGGCGTGGCGGTGGAAACCGGTCAAAAAGTGGTTTTACACCTATGCCGAGGCGTTTCGTGATGCGCGCCAGTACTTCTACGCCGAGGAGAAATACGAGCAACTCATCGCCTACACCGCAATGCGGAATGCGTTGCGGAACAAGAGAGGCGTCCCGGAGGAGCAAGGCGTTCTCGACTATGCCCGGATGGAGACCGAGTACCTCCGCGACTATGAAAAGGCCGACCGCATCATTCGCACCCACATCCTTGATTGGAACCCGGACGACTCCGAAGGGTTGCTTGCCCTGGGCGATGTGAACATGGCGTGGGGCGACTCAAACGTGGAATTCTCCGACGAGGGCGAGAAGAACCGGGACGGCGGCAAATACGAAGTGGCGCGGCAGAACTACGCCCGTCATCTTCAGCTTTACGGGTGGAATAATCCGGTGCTTGAGCGGCTGCTTATCTACTTCATTCGCGCCGACGACCTGTCCGAGGTCCTGCCCTTGCAGGAATACTTCATGTCGCAAAAGAAACTCCCCGTACGGCCCGCGACCCTCACTGAACTTGGCGCGTATCTTCTGGACAAGCAGACTGAGGAGACCCGCTTTGTCCGCGACGCCAACATAGAGAAGATCGAGGGGGTGCGGGACATTCTGCTCCGTTCCGCCGAAGCGGACCCGGTTCTCCCTGAGACCCACTACCACCTCGCCCGGTATTACGCGATGTTGGGCGAACGGAACCGGGAACAACAGTATCTGGACAACGCGAGCCGCCTCTTTGACGGGGCCCGCGAGGAGAGCGCGCGGCGTATCCGGGCGCGGATTGACTCAGAGCAACGTCTTTCCCACCTCATCCGCGACCGCCGGGAGTTTTTTGCCGCCGAAGAACGCCTCGTGAAGGCGGCCAACCTCTACGAAGACGCCGTTGAACGCCGCATCTTCCGGCCTTCCTCCCGCTTCGGCAGCATCTACGCCGACTTAGGCGACCTTGCCTACTTTACCAAGTTCTCAGGAACTTCGCTACCGGGCAACTGGCAGGAAGCGATCACCTGCTACCTTCGCGCCGAGGAATCCGGCTACAGCACCACGGAAATGCAGTACCGCTTGGGCGCGTCCTATTACCACCTCTCCGACTTCCGGCGGGCCGAAGAGCGCTTTTTCCAAGTCTCGACCGAAACGCCCCCCAACCGCCGCGTCCTTCATGCGCTGGGCAACACGTCCTTCCTCCGGGGTAACTTCTCCGCTGCCGAATCCTACTTCTCCAAACTCGTGTCGATGTTGCAAGCCGGCCGTCTGAGTATCACCGATCTCCGCATGGACGACGACGCCGAACACCGCGACCTCGTCGAACGGCTCATGATCGCGCAGAACAACCTCGGCGCAGTCTACCAGACGCTCGCCGAACGGGACGGCAGCAACCGCTACCGGACACGCGCCCTCGCCCTCTACAGCGAAGCCTCCCGCATCTGGGACAACGTCTCCCGCGACCGGGAAACCTTTGTCCGCCCCGGCCTCGCCGACCTTTCGATTCCCACCGTGAGCCTCCCCTACCTCAACACGGCCAACACGCTCTACCCCGTCCCTGCCGCCAAGCCCGAAATCTTCATCGACATCGACCGCGATATGCTGGAATCTTCCCCGTGGGACTATCTTAGCGCCAGCCAGTAATGTTGCGTTCTATCGGTAAGGTTTTGTTTTATAGGATAACTGGTCAATACGCCGGACGCACATCGGCTATGGGCGGCGGGTTTTGTTTAGGGAGCGGTTGCCGATGGGGGAGAGCCGCACCCACTGGATTGCTTCGCTCGCAATGTGCCGCTCGCTCTAACGAGCGGCTTGCTCGCAATGACGCTCCCGATACAAGCCTGATCGGGGTTCCGATATAAGCCTGAGCGGGGTCCCGATGCTGGCCTGATCGGGGTACCGATATAGGCCTGATCGGGGTCCCGATGCTGGCCTGAGCGGAGTCCCGATGCTGGCCTGATCGGGACCCCGATGCTGGCCTGATCGGGGTACCGATATAAGCCTGAGCGGGGTCCCGATGCTGGCCTGATCGGGGTACCGATATAGGCCTGATCGGGGTCCCGATGCTGGCCTGAGCGGGGTCCCTCGCTAAGCGGGCGCGGGGTTCCGCGCTAGGCGAGCGTATGGTAAATGAAAGAGTATGGCGCCCGTGCGTCCCCTATAGTTCCATATTCGCGACAGGACCGGTAACAATGTCGTATTTGCCGTCTCCATTACATTCAGGGCTTTGGTAATCATGCAATTTCCGATTCCGGTTGTCGGTAACAAAAAGTGCCCATTCATTACCGGGTTTGTCAAACTTTCTGACGTTTAACGCGCCATCCTTGTCGTCTTTTAGAATATTTTCATCAAAGAAAAACTCCGTTACCCAAGGAGTTCCGTTTCCGCAAATTTTTACGGTCCGTCTTGCCATCGCCCATGCCTGGTTTTGAAACGGTGTTGTATAAAAGCCTTTTCCAAAATCTTTGAAAGGCCTGCATTTTCCCCAATGAATACCGGAAATCTCCCTATTGGAGCCGTGGAACAGTTTCACTCAATAGTCCCCCCGTTATTCTTGCAGACGGCGGTCAGGTCATCCACGGCGTCGTCCAGCGAGAACGTATGTTCGGCATCGTAACATTCAACAAGGAAATCGATGCCTTTGTATGTGTTGAGATAATTGAAAGCGTCTTTTGGGCTGACTTTCTTGAGTTTGGCGAAAAGAGAGACGCACATGGTATAGTAAAGCACCTGTTTTACGGTTTCCATAGTATGATTTCTCCCGGAATTATAACCCGCTAAAGGGAGTTGGCACAAGGCCGCATACCCCGTGCGGTAAGGGACGCGTTTTTCATACACAGCCTCCATAACGACGAGGGTACCCGTCCCTCCGTGTGTTCTATTCTCCCCCGGCTGTCGAAGGCACGGTAAGGCCCCTTCGGGGAATTGAAAATGAACCAACGGGCCTTTGGCCCATTGGGTTAATATTCTTCAGAATTATGCCGGTTTCGCAACCGTTGCTGGTTAAGAAAATAAATGACGCTGCCCCGGGTAGCCATCAATCTATCTTCTCCACCCACTTCCCTATGGTGCGCTTTTCCCGGTCAAACTCCACGCCCACCTTTACGAGCCTCTTCCCCTCCGCGCTGTAGGGCAACAGATACCCCTTGCCGTCTATCTGGGCGAGTGCCTCCTCCGCCGTCCCCTTCCCCGACAGCTTAAACTCGAACACGTAGACCGTGTCCTTCCTTACCACCACCATGTCGCTGCGCCCCGCCGAGGACGCCACTTCGGACCGCGCGAATTCCCCCATCAGGCTAAAGACCAGGTACAGCAATGTCTGGTAGTGGTATTCGCTCTGCTCCGTCAGCGGATACGGTATGCCCGAAAACAGCGCACGGAAGCGCGTCATCAGGGATTCCATGTCGCGGGCGTCCAGGTCTTTGATAAAGTTCGCTATGTACAAGCCCTGCCTACTGTTGGCTACCCAGGGGCTGTAAACTTTGTACAGCTCGTTCAGGAAGCCGTATTCCACCTCGCCGTTGGGAAAGCCCAGAGTGTATTCCTGCAACTCGCGGTCATAGTTCTTTATGGTAAGGTAGCCGCTCTGGTAGAG
>JAISZQ010000362.1 GCA_031269165.1 Spirochaetaceae bacterium | reverse complement strand
GCCGGGTGCTGGAAGCCATTTTTTACGTGCTGCGGACCGGCATCCAGTGGAAGGCGCTGCCGAAAGAATACGGGGCGGCCAGCAGTATCCACGCGTATTTCTGCGAGTGGGCACAAGCGAAGTTTTTTCTGAGGATGTGGCAGGAGGGGCTTTTGGCTTACGACGCGATGGAAGGGCTGGGATGGGAATGGCAGAGTGTGGACGGATGCATGGTGAAAGCGCCGCCGGCGCGGGAAGCTGCGGGGAGAAACCCTACAGGCCGGGAAAAAAAGGAACGAAACGCAGCATGGCGGCAGAATCACACGGATTACCCATCGATATCGCGCTGGACGGGACAAACACGCATGATATAAAGCTTCTGGAGGAAACCCTGCAGTCAACAGTCATCGGGCGTCCTGAAAAGGCAAACCTGTGCCTTGACGCGGGATATACCGGCGCAAAAGAGATTGCCGAAGAACTGGGGTATGAGGCGCATATCCGGCTCCGCAGGGAAGAGAAGCGGGAGAAAGAAAACAATCCTGATTTCAAGGCGCGGCGGCGGGTGGTGGAAGTCTGCCATTCATGGCTTAACCGTTTCAGAAAACTGCTGGTGAGGTATGAGAAAAAGGCGCGGAACTACCGGGGGCTGGTGGAGTTAGCCTGCGCCATTATTGTCTGGCGAAACCTCATCCCGGTCCATCCGGGCCTTATTCCCGGATAAGCTCTTAATCTATGTTTATTTAGGGTTCTGACAGCTTTTGAGTTATTTCGTAACTCTTTACCCTGCATAGAATTAGCGCTTTTCCTAAATTCTTGTAATATAACAACTTAGTCTGTTTTGGTTAGATTTTTATTTCGATGTACGCCTTTTTTTGAGTTAGAATAATTTCGATGTACTGCGGGCTATGGACAAACGCGCGTGGATACGCTACAGTGATTGGGTATGAACGAGTATGTGTGGGAACAGGTGAGTGGACGATGTTTACGATGACGATTGTGCCCCGGTTTGGCGATGCGGACGCGCTGGGGCATATCAACAACACGGCGGCGGCCCTGTGGTTCGAGACGGCGCGGCGGCCGATTTTTAAGTTGTTTTGTCCTGACCTCGAGTTCAGTATCGAGACGTTTCCGTTCATCCTCGTTCATGCGGACTACGATTTTGTGGGGGAACTTTTCTTTCGCCACGAGGTCGAGATTCGGACGGGGATAGCGCGTATCGGTACGAAGTCGTTTACCATTCGCCACGAGGCTTGGCAGGAAGGGCGGCTCGGCGTGACGGGGAACGCGGTGGTCGCCTGTTACGATTTTATGAAGAAGCAGACGTTGCCGATACCGAATGACAAGCGGGCGTTGCTGACGGCGCACTTGATCGCGGGTGGAGAAATGTAGTCCTACGCCGGGATTCCCGCCGGGGGCGTTACGGGGGTGGTAAACCCCCGTAGAGGGGGTAGCGTAAGACCGAAGGTCTGGAGCGAGGGGGAGACTTCCCCCACCTTATTTTATGAAAGAAAAGTTATATAAGACGAAAATGTACTATATAATAGACAATTAAGAAAGGAGTCGGTATGATTTTTAATCCTGAATACGAGTCGATGGACGTGGCGGCGCGGCGGACGCTCCAGTTTGCGCGGCTCAAGAACCTTGTCGAGAAACTCTACAACGATGTGGCGTTTTATCGCAAAAAGATGGAAGCGGCGGGGGTTGGGCCTCGCGACATCCAGAAACTTGAGGACATTGCGCTGTTGCCCTTCACGACGAAGGACGACCTGCGCGAGACCTTCCCGTACGGGCTCTTGGCCAGCCCCAAGTCGATGATCGAGGAGATTCATATGAGTTCCGGCACGACGGGGATTCCGGTCGTGGACGCCTACACCCACAAGGACATCGAAATCTGGGGCGAGGCGATGGCGCGGACGATGGCGGGCGCGGGCTGTACCCGGGACGATACCGTCCAGAACTGTTATGGCTACGGGCTTTTCACGGGCGGGCCGGGCGCGCACTATGGGGCGCGGGTGCTGGGCGCAAATGTGCTACCGATGTCGTCCGGCAATACGGCGCGGCAGTTGCAAGTCATGCAGGCCTTCGGTTCCACGTGCCTCACCTGTACGCCTTCCTACGCGCTCTACATGGCCGAGGAAGCGGCGGAAGCGGGGATCGACCTTCACGCATTGCCCCTTAGCAAGGGCTGTTTCGGCGCGGAGCCCTGGAGCGAAAATATGCGGAAGGAGATCGAGTCGCGCTTCGGCATGAAAGCCTACGACATCTACGGCCTCACCGAGATCATCGGGCCCGGCGTCGCCTTCGAGTGCGAGACGCAGAACGGCCTCCACGTCAACGAAGACCTCTTCTACCCGGAAATCATCGACCCGGCCACCGGAAAGCCGCTTCCCGCAGGCGAGAAAGGCGAACTCGTCTTTACCACGCTGACCAAAGAAGGCACACCGCTCATTCGTTACCGCACCCGCGACATCACCTACTTCATGACCGACCCCTGTCCCTGCGGCCGCACGACGGTGCGGATGCACCGCCTCTTTGGGCGCACCGACGATATGCTGATCATTCGCGGCGTGAACGTCTTCCCCAGCCAAATCGAGCAGGCCCTCTTCGAGATTGAAGGCACCGAGCCCCAGTATCTCATCGTCGTTGACCGGGGCGCGAGCCACCTTGACGAGCTGGAACTGCAAGTCGAGGTTAAGCAGGAATTCTTAAGCGACGAGACCAAGGGCATGGAGTCCTTGCGGAAAAAGATCGAAGGCGTGATGAAGTCCAAACTGCAAATCGCCGTCCGCGTGAAACTCGTGGAACCCAAGACGATAGAACGCTCTATCGGCAAGGCCAAACGGGTCATCGACAAGCGGTCGATATAGGGAATTGGGTGGGGGGAAGTCGCGGCAAATTGCCGACCCCTCGCTCCAGCCGCCTCGCGTCTTACGCTACCCCCTCTACGGGGGCCCACCCCCGTAACGCCCCCCAGTCCCGCCAGGGGCTTCCCTTGAGCACATCGCACCGCGAACAGGCTCAGGCCCCCCTTCGGGGGAGAATGCCTCTCTTCTGGATTGCTTCGCTTCGCTCGCAATGACGGGGAGAGTTGTCATTGCGAGCCGCGAAGCGGCGAAGCAATCCAGAGAGCACGCACCGCGAACAGGCTCAAGGCCCCCCTTCG